>CALWGS010000187.1 GCA_944380155.1 uncultured Lachnospiraceae bacterium | reverse complement strand
CGGCGCGAAGCATCTCAACCAGGCGATCCGCGTAAGGCAGTCGATCTCCGTTCACCACAAGGCACACCATAATCTCTCCGGAATGGAATCCCGTCCTTGTGAGGATGTGGCGCACCAGTCCCGTATGCGACTTCTCATCATAGACACGGATGCGGTAATCCGTCAGGAATTTCCGCACGATCCGAATCACCTCATCATTCACCTCAGCCTGGATATAGCAATGCTCCGTGTCCATAATCGCGTGCGTTCTGCCCGCATAGAATCCAATCGCAATCTTCCCGTCCTTCCCCATTCCGACCGGGAACTGCGCCTTGTTCCGGTAATGCCACGGCTCCGCCATCCCGATGATTGGCTCCATCGGCACCGACTCAAGTCCTCCGATCCGTTTCAGGCAATCCTCTATCTTCTTCTGCTTATATTCTAACTGCTTCTCGTAGTTCAGATGCTGAAGCTGGCAGCCCCCGCAGCGTCCGGCCAAAGAACAGCGCGGCGTGACCCGGTCCTCTGACACGCGAAGGTACTCCTTGGGCTTCGCATATCCGTAATTCTGGTTCACTTTTAACACCTGAGCCAGAACCCGCTCTCCCGGAAGAGCCCCCTTCACAAACAGGGTGAACCCTTCATACCGTCCGATCCCTTCTCCGTCCGTCCCAAGATCGGTAATCTCTACCTCAACCAGCTGATTCTTCACCGGCTTCTTTCCTGCTAATTCATCCATATCATTTCGTCCTTCCCAAACTGCCATTCCCTTATTGTCCCCGCAAAATGCACGCGCTTCGCCACCGGCATATTCCCTCCGAATATGCCGCTTTTCTCTCACTATGTCCAGAGCCTGGCGCAACTTGTCAACGCAAAGATTACGCCCACAGCCCCTTCCTCAATCGTCTGACTGCCCCGTGCCGTCAGGCACGCGATGCGGTGTACTCTTCATTCCCTTATTCCATTGTTTCATTATCACTTGGGAAATTTCCTTCATTGTAGCACAAACCGGAATAAATATCAACAAAATTCGTGCGGTTTTCCTTCATTTTCCTGTTTTTCTCCCCGTCATCGCCTCATGCTCTGCCCGAATTTCCCGGTGAAGCTGCCGGACAGTCCAATTCCGGTTCATCGCCGTCATCACCGCCTTATAAGGAATCCGAAGCTTCTTCTCCCGCAGGGCTGCCAGCACCTCATCCAGCCTTCCGCCGGAGACTCCAGCGAAGACCAGCATTTCCCCCGCAAGCGTCTCCTTGGCAGGCACGCCCCCTGCCGGCGCTCCAATCTCCGCTCCCGGAAACGGCAATCCCTCCGTCTGAAACATTTCTCCAGACATTACAGACATTCCAGGCATCCCGGGAATCCCCGCCGGGCCCTGTACATCCTGATCCTTTCTCCCCTCCGCCAGCCATCCAATCGTCCGCCCATACTCTGCGGGCTCCACAGTCCGCATCGTCAGATTCAACGGGATAAGCGCCTGCTTCACCTGAGCCAGCAGAATCGGATCCTGAAAGTTCACAAGCAGAACCGTCTCCTTCCCGCTCCTCTTCCCATTCTCCATCATCATTCTTCTCCTTCCTTCGCCGCCCCTCCTGCTATAAGTCTTTACAGACGGCATGAACTCTATATGAGTCTTTACAGACAGTGTGAACTCTAACCTGTCTCCCGTTGCTTCCAGCCAAAAAGGACGGCGCCAGCCGCCGTTCAGACCGAACCGGCTGTCTCCGTCCCTCTCCAATTCATTATGTTATTCCCCCTACTTCCCATACTCCGACGTCCTCCTCACGTTCGAGTCGAACAGCTTCTGATAGCCGAGCCATCCCTTCTCGTCCGAGGAGCGCAGCAGCTCCGTCATGGTCTGCATCTTCGCGTCGGTGTTGTCCGCAAGGTTCAGGGCGAGTGCTTCTGCGAGCGCCGGCTTCTTGGGGGAACCGTACTCCAGCTCTCCGTGGTGCGCCAGGATGCAGTGGATCACCTCATTCGCCATCTTCTGGGGGAAATCCGGGATCTGCTTCATCCGCTCGCTCACCATCTCCGCGCCCATGTAGATGTGGCCGAGCAGCTGTCCCTCGTCCGTATAGTCGTTCTCCGGGAAGTAGGACAGCTCCTTCAGCTTCCCGATGTCGTGAAACAGCGCCGAGGCCAGCAGCAGGTCTCTGCTGAGTACCGGGTACTGATCCGCCATATAATCGCACAGCTTCATAACGCCGAGCGTATGCTCAAGCAGGCCCCCGATGAAGCCGTGGTGAACCGTCTTGGCCGCGGAATGCCTGCGGAACGCGGCGATGAATTCCTTGTCCTCAATGAAGAAGCTGCTCACCAGGGCCCGCATGAAGGGATCTCGAATCTTGCCCGCAATCGCAATCAGTTCGCGGTACATCTCATCAATGTTCCGGTTGGTCGTCGGCATGAAATCCGAGGGATCGTATTCACCCTCCTGACTGCGGCGCAGCCGCTTGATATTCAGCTGCGGCGACCCCTGGAAGCTGATGACCTGACCGTCCACATGTATGTACTCCATCTGCTCGAAATGGTCGATCCCCGCGCCCAAGTCCCATATTTTCGCATCCAGGATGCCCGTCTTATCCTGAAGAAGCAGGGAATAATAGTTCTTCCCTGCCTTCGTCTTAAGAGCCTGCTTCTGCTTGCACAGATACGTCTCCGATATCATTTCGCCTTCTCGAAGTTCCGCGATATACCGCATCTCGCTACCTTACCTTTCCACTCACATTCATTCCACAAATTTCCCCTATTCTATCATGATTTCACGAAAAAGGCAAGACCCTCACCCTTCCTTCTTCGCCAGCTCCACCGTCACGGTCACGTCCCGAAAGCTCCCCTGGCTCTGCCTGCGCAGAAGCACCTGCACGCTCTCCCCCGCGCTGTAGCTCGATATCGTATTATAGAAAGTCGTCATGGAGGTGATCTGGGTAGTTCCGATCTTCACAATCATATCCCCGCTCATGATGCCGGCCCGAAGCGCCGGTGAACCGGATTCGACCTCATTGACATAGATTCCGTTCTCAACTCCTGCCTGATCCAGGATCTCCCTCGGCGGCTCCTCGCC
>CALWGS010000186.1 GCA_944380155.1 uncultured Lachnospiraceae bacterium | reverse complement strand
GGATCAGGCAGAAATCGGCAGAAAAGCTCTTTTTCATCTAGTGGGACGCTCCTTTCTGAAACGGCGGCAGCTGCCCGGATAGCGCGGCGCCGCCGCGCCGCTTTGCTATCTCGCTTGGACAGGACGGTGTTTTCAGTGTACAGGTTTTTTTGCGATTATGCACAGAATGCAAAAAATTTGCGGCGTTTTGCGTAAAATCTGCGGTATGGCGGCGGAGCCGCCTGGGGACTCGGGGAAGGGGGACCTGCCGGGTGGCGGAATTCCCCAGCTTAGAAGGAGCTCCAACGGCGCAAAAGAGCTGCCGCCCACCCGGGCGGCAGCTTGAGAAAAAGAGCAGGAGATCAGCGTCTGGCGGAACTTCAAAGGCAGGAAAGGGACTTGGCGGCTGTTTCGGAATAGCTTTATGCTGGGGGCCGGCATGATGCGCAAGGCCAGAGCAGAATAAAAGGAGCGGCAATTCCCGAGCGGCCCCTATTGTTTATCCAGTACAGCGATGTGGTCCAAAAATCTCTTTTGCCTGCTTCATATTATCTATAATTTTCACACCGAAAGGACAGCGTCGCTCACATTGGCCGCAGGAGATACACTCCTCCGCTGTATGGGACAGCCCCCAGTAATGACCGGCAATTGTTGCAGGAATTTCACCGAAATCTCTTGCCATATCCAGATACTTTGTGACATCAGCCACCGTAATACCTTGCGGGCACGGTGAACAGTGCCCGCAATACACACATTTGCCGTGAATTCTGTATTTGGGCGAGTTGGTAATCTGACTGTAATCTCGTTCTTCTGGCGCTGCATCCAGGTAGTGGAGAGCGGTATCGACTTCTTCCGGCGTTTTGCACCCGATTAAAGCGCTGACGACGCCGGGCCTGGACAGCGCATATTCTATGCATTGGGCAGGGGACAATTTTTTCCCAAAGGGAGATGTTTCGTCGAAAAGCAGCAATTTCCCTCCATATGTTTTCATGACAGTAATGGCGATTCCTTTTTCTTCGCAGAGACGATACAGCTTCATTCGGTCCTCGTCGACAGCGCTGTACTGTTCCACATCCCGGAACGCCAGGTTATCAATTGCATTTTCCAAAGTGAGGTCTTTCGGAAACACATCAAAGGCTGCGTTGATGCTGAACATGAGGACATCGATCAGTCCTGTGTCAATCATCCGCATAGCGGTGGAAGCTGTGTGACAGCTTACTCCGATACAGCGAACCTTTCCATCCCGCTTCAGCCCTTCCACATACCGGATGAAGTCGCTTTCAAACGCTTCTTCATAATCCGCCATCGTATCGACAAAATGCATCATTCCGATATCCACATAGTCTGTGTGGAACCGCCTCAGAAAGTCCTCAAAATATTTTCTGGATAACGCCACATTGCGGGAACGGGAATATTGGTTACCGACCATTACCGTCCCGATATGGCCCTGCAGGATCAGGCTGTCCCGTCTGCCGCGAAACGCTTTCGAAATGGCATCCCGGAAGTCCGCCTGTGGCCAGAATAGATCAAAGATATTGATTCCCCTGCCGATAGCATGATCAATTGTCCGAAAAACATCCGCTTCTGTTCTGCCCAGCATATGTTCCCCGCCGAAGCCAATAATGGATGCGTGCGCGCCTAAACGCGGAATCATCCGATAATGCATAGTGTTCCCTCCCTATTTGAGGCTGTATTCCTGTACTTTCCGTTTCCTGACGGCTAGAAAAATAAACAGACAACCGATGAGAGATAGCATCGAACCCACAGAAAGCATTTGCCCAACGCCGCCTGCTTGCAGCAGCGCCCCGGCCCCGAGACTTCCGATGATATTGGCCAATGTGTTGCTTTCGACCAGCAGCACCTGACCGATGGCACGGTCATGTGCCGGTAAAATCTTGTTGGCAAAAAGGATCGTTGCCGGAATGAAAACGGCATAGGACAGCGGCTGCAGGAGCTGAGCAAAATAAACGCCGGAGATTGTCCCGGTCAGCCAAATTGCACCCATTTTTACGGCCAGAAGCAGGGACGAGGCTCTGAGCAGATTTTGAAGGGAACAGCGCCGTAGCAGCCAGGTCATTGCCGCCATAGCAGGCACTTCCAGTGCAGCTCCGAGGGCCGCCGCTTTTCCCATATCATCTGTCCCGCCGCCAAAAGCAGTGACAATCTGGATGAGATATGTGCTGCATGCGTTATAGCTGGTGAAAAGGAGCGTACAGCCAGCTAAGAAAAGAGAGAAGGCGGGAGCCTTTTTCAGAATCGGCACCATGGAAAGGGCCTGCGGCTCGTCTCCCTGCTTCTGGCATTCTACGGAGGGAAATGTCAAAAGGCCTGCCGCCAACAAGCCCATTACAACCGCCGCGATCAATGGGATATTCTTGCTGCCGCTCCCCATCACAAGCATACCTGCCGCATAGGAGGAAAACGCATATCCCGCCGACCCGACTCCCCGGCCTATGCCAAAGTCCAGAACATGGCCTTCGTTGATATACCCCATTCCCAGAGCGTTCAAGAAGCCCTGAATCGTGATAATCATGGTTACTGTCACGGCAAAGCTGGCAGCGGCAATCCATGGGAGCTCACAGGCCGCTCTCATAATCAGCAAAGCAAGCAAAGCCGTTAGAGCGGACAGGGAAGCTGCCGCATGAAGGCGATCATGGGCCAGCCGCAGCCCCAGCTTTCCCAGAAGCGGCTGCGCTACGGCGCCAACCATGTTTCCCAATGCCAAGATCATTCCAATGGCGGTATCCTTTAGTCCCATACCAAGAAAAAAAGTTGTTGCATAGGTCTGCGCGGTGCATATGCCTGCCCAATATACAAATTGTATTGCCGCATATCTGCACGTCAGATTACGCTCCACGTTAGTGCACCTCAGCTCAGGCAAAAATAGCGGATGGCATCCGTCGCGCCTTCACAATCTACCGGAGGACAGATAAACCGTGCCGCAGCAGCGGCTGCTTCCTGGGCGTTCCCCATTGCAACGCCGTATCCGCAGTCATGAAGCATATTTGCATCATTTTCTCCGTCTCCCAGCGCTAAAATTTGCTCCATTGCGATCCCTGCCGCTTGTCCTACGGTTTTAAGGGCGAGAGCCTTATCCACGTCGCGGTGCAATACTTCCAGATTGGCAGGTCCGGAACTGGTGCAGCGGATTCCGGAGATTTTTCTGATGGTTTTCCGGATCTGACCTGCCGTTTCTTCGGTTCCTGCCATCACATAGAATTTGGTTACCTCCTTTCCCGTTGCAAACAGGTGTGTACGCATATCGCCTGTGTGGCGCACAAGGTCCCCGCCGCCTGAAATATAATCCGCGTATATGTCGGATGTTTCCTGCAGCAGAGCTACTTTGCTTTCTTCCGCCCAGGGCTGGCCGTCGATATAAGCTTCATAGTAAACAGGGTGTTGATCGAGTACCGACATAACCTGCGCTGCGGCGGCAGAAGAGATGGTGATTCGCTCCAGCTGCCTTCCGCTGCTGAGATCATGTATGTCTCCGCCATTTGAGGTAACGGCATAATCAAAGGGGTGATTTTCACCAATCAGTCGCAGGGTATCTCGGTAAGACCGGCCGGTACACGCACATAGGAGGGATCCGGCGCCTTTTGCCTGCCA
>CALWGS010000185.1 GCA_944380155.1 uncultured Lachnospiraceae bacterium | reverse complement strand
GAATATCGTGCGCAAGCCGATTATCTGGCTGCCCGCCATTCTCTCGAGCGCGATCCTGGGGCCGATCTCTACAGTGGTTCTTGGGATGACGAATAATGCCAAGGGCTCGGGAATGGGGACGGCGGGGCTGGGCGGACAGCTGATGGCCTGGCAGACGATGGAGCCGGAGTTTGGGGCCGCGGTCACGCTGATTGAGATTGCGGTGATGCATTTTATCCTGCCGGCAGTTCTGGCGCTTGTTATTTCAGAGATTATGAGAAAGAAGAAACTCATTCAGCCGGGGGATATGAAGCTGGAGCGCGTCTGATACGGGGCGGCGCGGTACGGGCGGAAAGGAAGGAATCAATGTTTCGTTTGTGGGCTAAAATCTGGAAGGATAACCGGATGCTGAAGGATATGGTGGTGGTCAATGACGATCCGGATATGACGAGAACGAGGAAAATCTTTGCCGCAATCGATGAGGTCTGCCGCGCGTATGATTTGTCAAAGCCAATCTGGCTGGATTCCACGATAGCGGAATTCAGGAAACACGATAAGGTGAAGTTCACGCAGGATCACTTTATTGACGCGATTGACTTTGACGCACTGGAGATTCATGTGATAGAAGAGGATTAGAGTGTATCTTGTACGGTAAAACTTGTGGCAGGAATCGGGAGAGTATGTTATAATGAGTAAGCACAAATAGAAGACGGAGGGTTAAGGGAATGTCTTATACCGCATTATACAGGAAGTTTCGTCCCGACACCTTCGAAGATGTCAAGGGGCAGGACGCGATTGTTACGACATTGAAGAATCAGATCAGGGCGCAGAGAATCGGACATGCCTATCTCTTCTGCGGAACGCGAGGAACCGGGAAGACGACGGTGGCAAAGATTTTCGCCAAGGCGGTTAATTGTGAGAATCCGCAGGACGGAAGCCCGTGCGGAGTCTGTCCGATGTGCCGTTCCATCAAGGCGCAGACCTCGATGAATGTGATTGAGATTGACGCGGCTTCGAACAACGGAGTTGACAACATCCGGGAGATTGTGGATGAGGTGCGTTATTCTCCGACCGAGGGCCGGTATAAGGTATACATTATTGATGAGGTTCATATGCTGTCGCCGGGGGCGTTTAACGCGCTGCTTAAGACACTGGAGGAGCCGCCGTCCTATGTGATTTTCATCCTGGCGACTACGGAGGTTCATAAGATCCCGATTACGATTCTATCCCGCTGCCAGAGGTATGATTTCCGGCGGATTACGATTGATGAGATTGCCGCGAGGCTGCGAGAACTGGCCGATAAGGAGCAGGTTGCCGCGCAGGATAAGGCGCTTCGATATGTGGCGAGAGCGGCGGACGGTTCCATGCGTGACGGCTTAAGTCTGTTGGATCAGTGTATTGCCTTCTATCTCGGGCAGGAGCTGACCTATGATAAGGTGCTTGAGGTACTGGGCACGGTGGATGTGGAGGTGTTCGCGCAGCTTCTGAGGGAGATTCGCGCGGGCGACGTGACGGGCTGTGTCCGCATTCTGGAAGAGCTTGTGGCGACCGGAAGGGATTTGACGCAGTTCGCATCGGATTTCACCTGGTATCTGCGAAATCTTCTGCTGGTGAAGGCTTCGGAGGCGTTCGATGAGCTGCTTGAGGTATCTTCCGATCAGCTGGCTCTTATGAAGCGGGAAGCCGCGGACTGCGACGCGGAGCTTCTGATGCGGTACATTCGCATATTTTCCGAGCTGTCCGGTCAGGTGAAGTATGCGTCCCAGAAGAGGGTTTTGATTGAGATTGCCCTGATCAAACTGTGCAGGCCGGAGATGGAGACGGATTATTCTTCCCTGGTCAGCCGGCTGAAGGCGCTGGAGAAGCGGCTGGAGGAGGGAGTTCCGGTAAGAGAGAGAGGAATGCCTCCGGAGACGGATGTAAGGGAGGAGAAGCGGGAAGAACCGAAGGAGCCTGCGATTCCGCAGGAAGCGCTGAGCGAGGACTTAAGAGCGCTTGCGCAGAACTGGAAGGCAGTGCTCGCAGGGGTGAGCCCGCAGGTAAGACCCTGCCTTGCGAACGCGAGACTGTCGCCGGGCAGCGGCAGTACCCTGCTGCTGATCTTTGAGAGTGCGTTCGATAAGGACTGGATTGATTCGGGAGGGCGCACCGGGGAGATTGAGGAAGCCGCGGCCAAGGTGATCGGCCGGCATGTGACGGTTGAGACGAGGCTGGCCGGAGAGAACCAGATGGAGGCGCGGGATTATCCGGATCTGACGAAAGTATTCAAGAATGTACCGATTGAGTATGTAGAATAATTCAGGCGTATTTTTAAGAAGGAGACAGTGATTATGGCGAAGAGAGGCGGATTTCCCGGCGGCATGATGCCCGGGAACATGAACAACCTGATGAAGCAGGCGCAGAAGATGCAGAAGCAGATGGAGGAGAAGACGAAGGAGCTGGAGGAGAAGACCTGGGAAGCGTCCGCGGGCGGCGGTGCCGTAACGGTTACGGTATCCGGCAAGAAGGAGGTTGTCTCCGTGAAGCTGACTCCCGAGGTCGTGGATCCCGATGATATTGAGATGCTGGAGGATCTGATTGCAGCCGCAACGAATGAGGCGTGGAGGAAGATGGAGGAGGAGTCCTCCGAAGTGATGAGTTCGATCACAGGCGGGCTCGGAGGCGGCTTCCCGTTCTAAAGGAATCTCTCAGATACAGCTCACAGCCCGGGATCGGCGGATTCCGGGCTGTGTTAATGAGAAAGGGAACAGTCGGATATGGAATATTACAGCAACGAAATAAGCAAACTAATTGAGGAGCTGGGAAGGCTGCCGGGGATCGGAACCAAGACAGCCCAGCGGCTTGCGTTCCACATTATTAATATGCCGGAGGATCAGGTGTTACGGCTTGCCCAGACGATGACCCACGCCAGGAAGAACATCCGCTACTGCAAGGAGTGCTGTACGCTGACGGATCAGGAACTCTGCCCGATCTGTGCGAGCCCAAGGCGGGATCATAAGACCATCATGGTTGTGGAGAATTCAAGAGATCTGGCAGCATATGAGAGAACCGGTAAATATGAAGGAGTCTATCATGTTCTGCATGGAGCCATATCTCCTATGCTGGGGATCGGACCGGCGGATATCCGCTTGAAGGAGCTGATGGTCCGGCTTCAGGGAGAGGTGGATGAAGTGATTATTGCAACGAATTCCAGCCTGGAGGGGGAAGCGACCGCCATGTATATCAGCAAGCTGGTGAAGCCGACGGGGATCCGGGTCACCCGTATTGCAAGCGGAGTCCCTGTCGGCGGGGATCTGGAATACATCGATGAAGTAACTCTGCTCCGGGCCCTGGACGGACGGGTGGAGTTGTAGCGCAGAACGGGAGGTCAGCTCGGGAGAGCAGCTCAGGAGAGCAGCTCAGGAGAGCAGTACGAAAGGAAGAAGGGCGGTTGTCAGAGAATACGGTTCTGAAGAGTCAGAACACGGCGGGGGAAGAAGGGTCGATTCTCTCCGGAGGGCTTGAGGTTCTGGAGAATCTGAAGGAGAATCTGCTGGAGCTGGAGGGATACCGCAAGAGGGCGGGAGAACTGGATGCCGAAGAGGACAGACTGGAGCGCCAGATTCAGGCGAAGGAGCAGTCCGTACAGGCGGAGATCTCGGCTGTCTGCAGACAGCGGAGGCAGGAGCTTGAGAGTTCTTTTGATTCTGAGATGAATACAATCCGAGCTCGGATGAAGAAGATACGCTCCAAGAAGGACAAGCTGAGGACGGCAAAGATATCGGAGAGAATTCAAATCGAGACGGCCGACCTTGAGGAGGAGAAGAAGGAGAAGCAGGCTGAGATCAGGGCACTGTTTCGGAAGGAGCAGATCAACCGGCTTTTTGGCAGCCGCCTGTTTTATGCATTCTTCCTGCCTGGAGGAATCCGTGATCTGTGCTGTGCCGGCGCATGTTTGCTGGCGCTTGTGCTGATTCCGGCCGGAATCTATCGTCTGTTGATCCCGAACAGAAGGGGGTATATGCTGGTTCTGATGTATCTTGCGGTGATCCTGGTATTCGGCGGGCTCTATGCCCTGCTTCTTACGAAGGGAAAGAACCGGCACCAGGCGGCGTTCGGATCCGTCCGTCTGATTCGTTCGGAAATATTCCGGATTGAGAAGGAACAGCGGCGGATTGCGCGCGATATCCGCAGGGATCGGGATGAGAGCGGATACGGACTGGAGAAGTATGACGAACAGCTTAAAGTGTGTCAGGAAAAGTTAGATGAGCTGGCGGAGAAGGAGAAGAAAGCCCTTAAGGAGTTCGATTCCGGAACGAAAGCCGCGCTGGCAAGGGAGATTGCCGGACGGTATCAGAAGGATCTTGAGGAGTTGAGAAAGAGGCATGAGAAAGCGGAAGCGGAGCAGGAGAGTTCCGGGCAGAAGGCAAGAGAATTCGCCGTTGAGATCACCGGGAAGTATGAAGGCCTGATGGGAAAGGACATGATGAATCTTTCGGCCGTAGACACATTATGCGATCTCATCCGTCAGGGACGCGCCGCTACCGTTTCGGAGGCGGTTCTGCTGTACCGGCAGGAGAACACGGGGCGGACATCGTCCAGAAAGCGGTAGAGAAGAAACGGATACAGCCGAAACGGCATGCAGCCTGTGTTACTTTTGCAGGCTGCATGCCGTTTCTTTGATTCTCTCGTCGAACAGGCGTCCGACACAGCGGGCGATTCCCTCGCAGATGGGATCGGCAAGCTTCATGACAATATGCAGGCGTGTTGTCTGAAGCAGCATATGATCCAGGAAGCCGGACATATTCACAATTCCCGTGATACACAGATCCCCAACGCTTGGAAGCTCTTTATCTACGCCTGCACCGGGCTTGAGAGCACCCCGTCCCAGAGTAAAATATCCGATATGGGACGAGCGCCCGAGAGATGCGTCGATGGCAACGATCACCGGATCGGTATGGAACGTCTCAATATATTCAATCGTTTCTTTCAGATTTCTTGCGTGAACCGGGGATTCGAGCGTCCCGTAGACAGAGCATCCCGCCATGTTCAGCTGCCTCAGCTTATGCCCTACGATTGGGCCGAGGCAGTCTCCGGTCGCCCGATCCGACCCGATACATAAGAACACAAGACGTCCGGCCGATTCGGGAAAGAGCCGGTATCGTTCCGCTATCAGTTCAAATAAATCATCCCCGAAGGCCAGGGGGGATTGTCTGTCTGAAGAATCATAATAATAGATATTGGGTCTTATTTCTACATGGTTTACTTTCATAACTCCGCTCTCCCGCATCCAATCATTCTATGAACAGTATTGCCCGGGAAAGGGATGCTAGACATGTTTCTTTGCGCGCCAGCGGGCAAAATCTGCCGGACTTCGAGCGGAGTGCAGCCGGAGGGACACATAATATGCCGATTCCGCGTGAAACAAGAGGAATCGGCCCAAAACAGGCCGATCGGTTCTTGCTTGTTTCAGAAGGCTTTTTGACAAAAACCTCCTGTCCTGTGTGATACGATAGGAAAAAAGGACAGGAGGAAGTGTGTGGAATGATAAGACTGCCAAAAAACATCCGTCAGATCGGGACGTGCAAGGGGACGCTTAAAATATATATGGAAGATTACGTAGAGACCTGGACCCGGCAGTATGCCGAAACCGCGCTGACGGAATGTGCGGCGGCCGTATTGATCGGGGCGTGCCGGGAGCAGGGGGAGGAGAGCGCGATCTTTTTGTACGGGGCGATTAAGGCAGACTGCATGGAAGAGGGAAAGATACGTTTCACGGAGCGGGTCTGGGCGGATATCTATGAGGATATTCGCAAATATTTTCCCGACGGCGAGATTATGGGATGGTTCCTGGGAGGGCCGTCTTTTCTGTTGGAAACGGACGCGATCCAGAAGGTGCATGCCGATCATTTTGCGGGAAGGGACAGGGTGCTCCTTAAATATGACGCGCTGGAGCAGGAGGAGGCATTCTACGTGATGCGCTCCGGGCGGCTCGTCAGGCAGGACGGATATTACATCTATTACGAGCGGAATGAAGGCATGCAGAATTATATGGTTGATCACAGGCTGGCTGCGGCAAGCTCGGAGGAGTCGTTCCGCGATGATACGACCCGGAAGATCCGGAGAACGGTGGAAGAGAACCGGGCCCGGGCAATGAAGGAGGAGAAGAACTCCGGGAAGCCGGAAGTCTTCCCCGATTCACAGGCGCCCGCGCCGGAACAGGAGTCCGGATCGGAATCCAGACCGGTGGTCAGACCGATGGTCAGGGGAATGAAGGGGCTGGTCTATACGGCGGGAACGCTTGCGGCCGCGGTGGCCTTAATCATCGGCGCGTCGGCTCTAAATCGTTATGAGGAATTACAGGAAGAGGATGCGCTGCCCGTCATAGCCGGGAACTCCGGGCAGGTGGAAGCAGAGAGCCTTGAGGAGAGTCGGGAAACGCAGGAGATGCCGGAGCACACAGAGGGATCGGAGGCTGCGGGGGAGGAGAATACAGAGGCCGCAGCAGGTGAGGATGCAGGGGAAGAATCCGTTGCAGGAACCGAAGGGGAAACATCAGGAGAACAGTCTGCGGAACAGCTCACCGAATCATTTACCGAGCCGTCTGACGGGTCGTCCGGGGAGAACCCGGAAGGAGAGGTGTCCGGAAGTCTGTCTGGAGAGGAGCAGGGAGATTCGCCGGAAGAATCCACAGAAGGGACGGGGCAGTCCGCGCAGGGGGAGAATTCGGACGGGGAGGACGGCGGGGATTCCGATTCCCCGGAGGATGAGGAGACCCTGGGAGAAGAGGTTTGGAATTATTATACGGTTGAGGAGGGGGATACCTTGCTTGGGATCTCGTGGAAGCTGTATCGTTCCTCGGCTTATATTGAGGAGATTAAGGAATTGAATCAGATTGAGAATGAGGATCTGATCTATGCGGGACAGGAGCTGATAGTGCCCTAGAGTCTCCGGAAGCGGTTCGGCGGCAGATATGGGGTTTTGCCACACTCTGGAAAAAGAAAGTAAAAAATATAGTGCGATTGTCCGAAATATCATGTATAATAACATACAGGCTGCGGGGAAGGAATGATATCAAGGGAAGGACACATTGCCATGGATAAAATAGAGAATATTAATCTGCAAAGCTACGAAGCAAGAAAGAAGCGCGCCAGACGGCGGATGATTACCGCGGTGCTCCTGATTGGAGCAGTGGCCGCGGCACTTGGAGTTCTGTACCTGTACGGACTGGAGAACCGGGTATATAACAGTTATGAAATCATAACCTCCAGAGAGAAGACGTCCGGCGCGGAGGAATATATCCAATACGGGGACGGAGTGCTTAGAGTGAACAGAGACGGGGCAGAAGCGCTGGACGGGGACGGGAGCATGCTCTGGAATGTGGCGTACACCATGACGGATCCCATCTATGCGGTCTGTGAAGGGGCAGCCGCGGTGGCGGATCGGGCCGGAAGGAGCCTGTACATTATGGACGGGACGGGCAGCTCGAATCCGGTGGATACGGTTCATCCGATCTATGAGATCGATGTCGCGAATCAGGGAGTCACTGCTGTGCTTACGATAGACGGAGTGAATACTTATATCAACCTGTACAGCATATCAGGAAGCAACCTGCTGGAGATTCGTACCACCGCCGGGGAGAACGGCTTCCCCGTTGATATTGCCCTGTCGAATGACGGAACGAAGCTGGTGACGAGCTATGTCATGATGAGGGACGGGGAGATGACCACGCAGATCACCTGCTATAATTTCGGAGATGTCGGTCAGAACTATACGGACAATATTGTTGCGCTGTATTATTATGAGCGCCAGTTCTGTCCGAAGGTGGAGTTTCTGACCAATAACATATTCTGCATCTTTCTTGATAACGGAGTCGAGGTATACAGGATGCAGGAGACACCGGGAGATCCGATCTTTGTCAAGGCAGTGGAACAGGAGATCCAGAGCATCTTCTATAGTGAGAGCTACATCGGATTCGTGCTGCTGAATGAGGAGGGCAGCGAGAGATACCGGATTGAGCTCTATGATCTGGAAGGGAACACGGTTCTGACCCGGACAACGAATGATAGCTACAAGTACATTATGGTATCAGAAGAAGAGATGATCTATTATGATGATCTGAATGTTGTGATTGTCAAGCTGAACGGAATGGAGAAGTTTCGATATCGGTTCTCGACGAATATTGATTTCTTCCTTCCGGGCGCAAGCTCGCAGAGATATTTGATGGCAACGGATTCAGAGATCATAACGATAAGATTGACACAGCAGGAGGAGGAAACGACACAATGAACTGGCTGTTAATTGCGGTACTGGCGGTGCTCGCGGTCTGCGCGTTTCGGGGGATGAAGGTCGGATTGATTAAGACCGTCTTCTCTGTATGTTCCACCGTGATTGTATTGCTGCTGACCGTATGGATCAGTCCCCAGGTAAGCCAATGGATGCAGGGGAATGAGAACGTGTTCGGATATTTTTCCGGACAGGTGGATCAGGTGATTGATTTTTCGGAAGTCGGAGAGACGATTTCAGAGCAGATGGAATTTATTAACAATCTTCCGCTCCCCGGGAAGTTAAAAGAGGCAATTCAGGAGAATAACAATGCTGACACTTACGCGCAGCTTGCGGTTCGGGATTTTGAGGACTATGTGGTCAATTATCTGACCTGCGTTATTGTGAATGCGGTTGCGTTCGTCATTACCTTCCTGGTTCTGCGGATTGCCGTAACGATTCTGTCTCTGGCGCTTGATCTGGTCAGCAGGCTTCCTGTGATACATGGAATCAATAAGCTGGCAGGGCTTGCGGCAGGGCTGATTCACGGAATCATTCTGGTCTGGATTGCGTTCGTCCTGATTACCATGTTTGGAGGCAGCGAATTCGGAAGCAATACGCTCCGGCTGATTGGGGAAAGCAGAATTCTGGAGATTTTGTATGACAATAACCTGATTCTTCGATTTATTACGGATGCAGGAAAGATCGCACTCTGATTCCGGGACTCCGGCAGCCGAGTCTGAAATCAGGAATGGGGAACGTGTTGTATTGTCTGTACTTACGATAAATACACAATGAAAATGCAAAGGAGAGAAAGAGTATGAATGAAGTATTAGAGAGGTTTCAGAAGCTTGGTATTATTCCGGTCGTCAAGATTGACGACGCGAAGGATGCGGTTCCGCTTGCAAGAGCGCTCTGTGAAGGGGGACTTCCGGTTGCGGAGGTGACATTCCGTACTGCGGCCGCGGAGGATGCGATCCGCCTGATGTGTGAGGCGTACCCGGACATGTTCGTGGGCGCCGGTACGGTTCTGACGACGGAGCAGGTAGACAGAGCGGTTGCGGCCGGCGCGAAGTTCATTGTAAGCCCGGGACTGAATCCGAGAGTGGTGAAGTATTGTGTGGACAGGAAGATTCCGATCACGCCCGGAACCTCCAGTCCAAGCGATATTGAGGCGGCGCTTGAATTCGGATTGGAAGCCGTTAAGTTCTTCCCTGCCGAGGCGTCCGGCGGACTTGCCAAGATCAAAGCGATGGCGGCGCCTTACGTGAATATGAAGTTCATGCCGACCGGCGGAATTAACACGAAGAACCTGACCTCATATCTGGATTTTCCGAAGATTCTGGCCTGCGGCGGAAGCTGGATGGTA
>CALWGS010000184.1 GCA_944380155.1 uncultured Lachnospiraceae bacterium | reverse complement strand
CGCCTTCATATCCATCAGGAGAGTAGATCAGAATCCTCTCATTCTCCGAATCCAAAATATATGCCTTCCCGTCGTCCACAAAGAATCCCATCGGCCCTTCCGTGTCCGAGATATACTTCGTATAGCCAACACTGTTCTCTCCTGAATTGACGGGAATCGTCACATAAAAACTCTCTTCTGCCGACGCCGTCCCGGAACTGCCCGCACAAAATAACGCAAACATGGATCCGGCCGCCAGAGAACAAATCATCCGTTTCCATCCTTGTTTCTTCTTCATATCGTGTTCCTCCTGTCATTCTGATACAGTGTTTTGAACATCAACCGCTCCATTCACATCTCTCAGCCGGCAATCTCAACGGAACCACTCCTCTCCAGAATCAAAACCACACGTCCGCTCCTTCTTTGATTTGAGGATACCATAAAATATGGTATCAGTCAATCCACTTCGTAATGTGTCGCATAACAATACCAGAACCCATAAGTTTCCTTTGTCCCATCCTCTAACTCCGTGTCAATTACAATGAATGCATCCTGGTACGGGGCGACCGGCTTATCGTAAGTACCGTCTATCGTGCCATCGGAATTGTACAGAGTTATTGTGTATGAGCTGACATTACTTCCGATCTCATAATAGAATACGCCTTTCTGATCCCTGTTTTCATAGGTTTCCCCATAAGCCTCCAGCTTCTCCCCCACATTCGAGTCATGCGTGTACACCGGCGCATCCGCTCCGGCCTCTATGGGATTCTCCGTCCCGCTCATATCAAGCGGCTCCAGCGCAAGTCTGAGCTTCTCATAGTTGATCAGCTCAAAGCACAGAATGACATTCCCCTCTGATTCGATCCCCTCTTTCTCCCCGGTCTGCTCACTGTTCTCCGGCTCATCAGCTGATGACGGAGCTGTGTCCTGGGGCTGAGAGGAGGACGGTGTGTCCTCCCCCGCAACCCAGCCGCCAACCGGCGTCTGATCCCCGGCCTCGCTTCCGCAGCCGCACAGACCGCTCATGCAAAGCACCAATAGAAATAATTTCATCTTTTTTTCAAAACTTCTCATTATGACATCCTCCTGACTCTCTTCTTTTTACGACGCCTTCGTTTCCTGCAAATCAGAAACAGAAGCAGCAAAATCAACAGAATTCCCCCAAGCCGGCAAACCCTGAGAAATGTCTCTGATTGAAACAGTTCTCTCCACTTGGAGTCATCCTGTGATTCCCCATTGTCCTCCCGCGCGGTAAATACCGCATAATAACTGCCCTCCTGTGCCAGCTCGGCCTGATATATGACATCCCCGGTATTCGCATCCTCACCGGCCTCTGCCTCTACCTGCGTCAGTGTCTGAAGACCGGACTCGCCAATGCTTACATAGTATAGAGTCAATTCCATATCTCCTCCTGACGCAAGAAAACAAATCTCCTCAACCGGCTCTGCCGCATCCAGTCTAAGACAGCCCGCAAACCCGTCCGGCAGTCCGCCGGATTCTTCCGGCTGTTCTGTCTCTAAGTCTAATTCATTGGAGTCAGCCTTTGGATTCTCCGACTCTCCTTCCCCGTCATTTTCTCCGGCATCAAATAACGAAGCCAAATCCGAATCAGCCTGAGAGAGCGTCGGACGGAACACAAGAAGTTTGGAATCAGCCCCCTGCCCTGCATCTTCTCCGGAGCTGATGGATGCTTCTGAATCTATGGGCTCCTCCGAATCTATGGCTTCCTGCGATTCCATGGCTGCATCATCGTCCGGAATCCAGACAGAGACGCTGCTGTTCCCAACCTGAAATATCTCCGGCTGATTGCTCACAGGACGGCTGCTTTCATTGTACTGGTCATGCAGCTCCTCCAGCCAGCTGTATTCCACCGTAATCTCCATCCGATCCAGCGAGACGAATGCATAACTTCCGATATCGGATACTTCGGCACAGAATTCCGTTCCCTCCGTTCCTTCCCTCAGCTCTCCTCCAATCCGGGTAATGATGCCATCCGTTCCGATATGATAGAGAGCCGTCCTGCCCCGGTTAAACCCATCGGGCACCCGGAATATCAGCTGATATCTTCCGGGCAGGGTAAAGCACAGATCTCCGTTCTCGTCCTCCGTGCCGATTCTGCAATAGAAGTACTCCTCCTGCTCCAGATAGACATCCTCAAAGCTCCAGAATTCCTCCAGATCATGAATTCTACTCTCCGGACTTTCCTCTATCCAGCCAAAGACCGTAATTTCTCCGTTCAATCCGGCAGCCGTATCCGCATCCGCATTCACGCGCACCCTCATCCCCAATACGCTCTGATCCGCAACCGGAGCAAGCTCTTCTCCAAATGGGCGCTCATAATCCGCCTGGTTCTCGTTTGCAGCCCTGGATACCTTCTGATACGGCGATTCCTCCGGTTTCTGATAGATAACCACGCTCTGCCCTTCTTCTTCATAAGAAACAGACGCCAGATCCGTATGATAAAAATCTTCCCAGGCATCAAATGCTTTCCCGGGCAGGACTGTCTCAATCTGAACTCCCGCGGTCAGCCTGAGCAGACCGAACTGCGCCATGACGCCAAGGGTATCCATCGGCAGCTCTCCCGCCAGGGCAGAGGGAAGCTCTACATAAGACAATAATGGATGATATATGGACGGCATCGTATCCCCGTCTCCTAACAGCGGCGTACCCCCGGGCGGCACCCTGCCAACACAGATAAACAAATAATCCGGCAAGGGCTGAACCTGCACGCTGCCTCCCGGAATTCCGTCCTTTACACGGATCTCAAGTGCGGTGTAGTCTCTAACGTCCGCGCTGCTCTCGTAATCCCTGTGGCGCGCCTGCTCGGCAACTGCGCATAATGTATCCGGCCAGTACAGCAGCTCAAGCTTCGGCGTATGCTTCACGATATCCTTCTCTAGTACCTGTATCGCGGCGGGAAGCTCCAGAAGAGACAGTGACGCACACCCCGCAAACGCCTCTTCTCCGACCACTCCCTGCATCGTCGGACTCCTGTCAGAGACGCTTCTGCAGACAACACGCCTTAAACTGTCACAAGACAAAAAAGCAAATCTGTCAATTTGTGACAAAGTATCCGGAAGCTCTACCCATTTTAAGTCATCACAATCCGAGAAGGCAGATTCTCCGATCTGGGTCAAACTGTCCGGAAAGCGGATCTCCTCTATCCCGCTGCAGTGAAAGAACGCCCGATCGCCAATCCGTTCCAGGGATTTGGTGTTCTCAAAATCAACAAAGGTCAGCCCACATTCCTCGAACGCAGAATCGCCGATTTCAACAAGGGAATCCGGGAAATAGACGCTTCCCAGCCTTGTGCAATCCCGAAACGCCCCCTCTCCAAGTCTCTCAAATCCGTCCGCCAGTCTTACAGTCTTTAACCAGGAAGAAGCAAATACATCCTCTCCCATCTCCCGCACTCCCGCAGGCAGGGTTACCTCCTCCAGCGGATCATTAGAAAAGGCACGCGCCCCTATTTCAATGAGCGTGGACGGAAATACGATCTCATCCAGATTCCAGCAGTGATAAAATGCCTCGTCTCCTATGGAGACCAGTCCTTCGTTGAGTCGGATTTCGGCAAGCTTGCTGAACTGGAAGCAGTAATCGTCAATCCTGAGCAATGACTCAGGACAGATCACGGTCATCCCGTCCAGATCATAGGGCTGCCCGCTCAATGACAGCTCCGTAACCGGCATACCGTTGATCGTATCGGGAACATGCCAGACATGATCTCCCGGCACATTGTCCTTCTCATACTCAAAACACTGAAGAAGCGTCACTCCGTCTTCATTCTCCGTATAACAGGATTCCGGAACGATCTCTTCCTCCGGAGTCTCAACCGAAACCTCGTCCTGTGACGTCTCTTCGGACGTCTCTTCCCGGGAGTCAACCACACGCGCAGTCAGCGAAGTCCGGTATCCTCCTTCCCGGGTTTCCGCATAGATGGTTGCCGCACCCGGGCCCACGACTGTCAGCAGACCGGTTACCGGATCAACCTTCAGTACATTCTCATTCATCGAATGATAGGTCAACCCCTGATTATCGGCATCCGAAGGAGTCACCACGGCATGCACATAATGAGGCGTATCATCCGGCCAGTGAATCACCGGTTCCTCCGAAGTAAAACGCACCCCGTCAACCAGAACCGGTGCTTCCTCCAGAAAATCGGTATAGACGCCGGGATATTCCTCCAGATAAAGCTCCCACGCAGTCTCAAACACAGTCCTTCCGGCATCGATCAATCCCTGCCATGTCCTGACGTAGCCATCGAAGGCATCACTGGTCGAATTCCCGCCGCGAATCAGATTCATCAGCCCGTTCCACAGCCCGTCGTCGAGTACGGCATCCGCATAGGCCGCCGCCAGATCATTTCCGTATTCGTACGTATCATACATCAGCTTCAGGCCTGCGTTCAGCGTTACGGCCTGCTCGTAAGATCCGCTGTATTGATTCCAATGATAACGAATCGCCTCCAGCAGGGCGTCCTCCACGCCGGCCTGCGCAAGCAGCATCAGATAGAGCGTTCCGATCTCCTGGTTATTAAGCGCCAGATTCGTAAGAGAGGCAGCCGTTTGAGCAATCAGCCCCACCTCACCCATACAGGCAAGATAAATGGTATCGAGCGCAATCGAAGCCATCCCCTGGCTGAAGTCCTCCTTCTCCTTCTCAACAAGTTCTAACAGATTTTGCTCCGTAAGCAGCTCCAGAGAGGTAATAACAGACTTCAGCGCGCGCATCAGCTCGACATCCTGCGTCTGACGGTACATCGTCCTCAACAGCTCCAGATTCCCTCTGTTGTAATCCGATAACGTATAATAGAGCGCAAGGCTGTCCACAAAGTCCAGCACATTGTCCGCGGTCGCTAACAGGCTGCTTACAATCGACAGAGACATCGATTCTCCTGCCGACATACGCAGCTTCTCCTTCAGAGCATTCCCAACCTGCGGAAGCGCCGCCTGCAGCAGAGACCGGCTCATACTGTCATTCTGGACAAAGTCCTCTCCCCAGTCAAGCGCCTGACCAATCATCTCAAGCAGCTCGCTGCGACGCTTGTTCATTTCTCTGCGCTGCTGCTCCACATTCTGATCATTCGTAACCTGCTTATACAGAATTTCCAGAATCACCTCCTGATACAAGCTCTCCAGAACAATGGTTTTCTTCGGCCACTCTAACAGGAGATTATCCCAGCCGTCCATCCGATAGTCCCGATCCGTGAGAAATTGCTGAAGATATACCAATTCCTGAAAATCAACCAATTCACCGGTTCTGTCATTTTCAATCGCCTGCAGCAGTAAATGGTGCAGCATCTGACAGCTCAAATCATTGCGAACCCCGGGATTATTCATTAAAAAATTCGCCTGATAAATCTGAAATCCGCGGCTCTCCTGTGTCACAGCGGCCTGTGCCGTCACCATCCGCAGCGGCGCAGGCACAGCCGCGGGCAATGCCGCGGGCAATGCCAGAACGAACACCAGCGCAAGCGCCAGATACCGGAAAGTCAGCCCTCTTCGTATTCTCTTCTTCATATCCCCTCCTGATACCTAAGCTTCAAGCTGAGATCCAGCGCCTTCACACTATGGGTCAGCGCGCCGATACTGATCAGATCCACGCCCGTCTCCGCGACGGCGCGCAGCTCCTCGCAGGTCTTATCCCCCATATTTCCGGAGGCCTCCGTCATGGCTCTCCCGGCAACCCGCCGGACGGCCCGTCTCATATCCTCTACCGTCATATTATCCAGCATAATAATATCCGTTCCGGCCTCAAGCGCCTCATCGAGCTGTTCGAAATTCTCCACCTCCACCTCGATTCTTAACGAATGCGGCGCATTCCTGCGGGCCGCCGCCACCGCATTCGCGATTCCTCCCGCCGCCGCGATATGATTGTCCTTAATCAGAATCCCGTCCGCCAGATTGAACCTGTGATTGCTTCCGCCGCCGGTTCTCACGGCATATTTCTCAAGAACACGCAGGCCCGGAGTGGTCTTTCGCGTATCCACAATTCTTGCCCCGGTTCCCTTCACGGCGGCAACGGCCTTCGCCGTCTGTGTCGCAATTCCGGAGAGATGCCCCAGCAGATTCAGGCCGACCCTCTCCCCTGTCAGCACATTCCTTGCATTGCCGGACACAAC
>CALWGS010000183.1 GCA_944380155.1 uncultured Lachnospiraceae bacterium | reverse complement strand
ATTATCAGAACGCGGCGCAGGATAGTATGGAGGCAATGCGGGGGGCCCTGATGCGCGCACCCAGAACCGATATCCCGAAGCTTGAGATCGGAGGCAAAAGGCCGCAGGCACATGCCTCCATGATTCCGGTCTTCACTGTTGGAACAGACCGCGACTGGAATATTCTCTGGATGTCAACGGAGAATCAGAATATAGAAATCACGGAGGAGGTTCTGGAGGAGGCGGTTGCCGCGGTCAGTCAGAGCGGGAAACAAAGCGGTATCTTATCCGGATTCTCCCTGCGGTATCTGTACGAACAGAGCCCGGAGGGGTACCGGATTGCGTTCGCGGACCGGACGGCGGAGATGGAGTCGCTTGGAAGCTTAATCCGTCTTTCGCTTCTGGTGGGGCTGATTGGTCTTGCGGCCTTTTTTTTCATCAGCCTGTTCCTGGCGGAATGGATGCTGGGGCCCGTGAAGGAGGCGTGGCGTTCGCAGAAGCAGTTCGTAGCGGATGCTTCGCACGAACTGAAGACCCCGATCACCGTGATCCTTGCCAATGCGGGAATTCTGCTCGGACACAAGGACAGTACGATCCGGGAGCAGCAAAAGTGGGTCGAATATATCAGCGCCGAGGCGGGAAGGATGAAGGAGCTGGTGGAGAATATGCTGTTCCTGACAAGATCCGATACCGAAGGGAACCATACAGTGAGGAGCAGCGTGAATCTGTCGGATGTGGTCGTAAGCTGCCTGCTGGTGTTTGAATCCGTTGCGTTTGAGAGCGGGCTGAAACTAAACGGCGAGGTGGCTCCGGAGCTCTATGTGAACGGAAATGAGGGGGAGCTGAAGCAGCTTGTTATGATCCTGCTGGATAATGCGTGCAAGTATACCGAGGAGAAGGGGAGCGTAACGGTGATTCTGGAGAGGAGCCAGGATAAGGTCCGGCTGTCGGTTAATAATACCGGAGACGGGATCCGTCCGGAGGATCTGCCGCATCTGTTCGAGCGGTTTTACCGGGCGGACAAGTCCAGGGCGAGAAATCAGGGCGGATACGGACTGGGACTTGCGATTGCCAGGCAGATTGTTGTAAATCATAAGGGGAAGATTACGGTGGAGAGCAATCCGAAGAACGGCACGACATTCCGGGTGCAGCTGCAGAAGGATGCTTAAAATTAAAAAATAATACTTGCAATAGGACAAAAGCTGTGTTATACTTGATGTGATGCAGGAATGATAAAGCAACGGGTTAGAGTGGACGAAAGTCCACTCTTTATGTTTGTAAGGGATTTTATAATTGCGGAGAAAGGACTGGTGCGCATGACGAAGCGGGAAGAATACGAAAGCCGGACAGAGAAGCTGATGCTCCCGATCGTAGAAGAACTGAATTTTGAGCTGGTGGATGTGGAGTATGTGAAGGAAGGCGGGGATTACTTCTTAAGGGCCTATATCGATAAGGAGGGCGGCATCACGATCAATGACTGTGAGACAGTCAGCAGGAGGTTGTCGGATCTGCTGGATAAGGCTGATTTCATTCCGGATTCGTATGTTCTTGAGATCAGCTCGCCGGGACTTGGAAGGCCTCTTAAGAAAGAGAAGGATTATGCCAGAAGCATCGGCAAAGAGGTTGAGATCCGCCTGTTTCAGGCGGTGAATCAAAAGAAAGAATTCACAGGAACGTTATCGGCGTACGATAAGGATTCCGTAACCATAACACAGGAGGATCAGGAGGCAATCGTGATCCCAAGAAGTAAGATTGCGCTGATCCGCCTCGCCCTGGATTTTTAGGGTTGGCGAAAAGAGAGAACAGGAGGAGAGGAAGAACGTGAAGGCAAAAACAGAGAAACCGGATTCCAACAAAGAGTTGATAGAAGCGCTCAGCCAGCTTGAGAAAGAGAAGAATATCAGTAAGGATGTCCTGCTTGAGGCGATTGAGGATTCCCTGATAGCGGCATGCAAGAACCATTTCGGAAAGGCGGACAATATTCATGTTAATATAGATCGGAATACCGGAGAGGTCCGGGTCTATGCGGATCTGACAGTGGTTGAGGAGGTAGAGGATCCGGTGACGGAGATTGGACTGACAGAGGCAAAGCTGCGCTTCCCAAAGGCTGCGAATGATCTTGGGGATATGCTTCAGGTTGAGGTGACACCGAAGAACTTCGGACGTATCGCGGCGCAGAAGGCGAAGCAGGTTGTTGTCCAGAAGATCCGAGAGGAAGAGAGAAGAGTTCTGTTTGATGAATACAGCCAGAAGGAAAAGGAAGTTGTCACAGGTATCGTCCAGCGCTATGTCGGAAATAATATAAGCATTAATCTCGGTAAAGTGGATGCCGTGCTTACTGAGAACGAGCAGATTAAAGGCGAGCATTTTAAGCCGACGGACCGGATCAAACTGTATGTGCTTGAGGTGAAGAATACGACAAAGGGACCGAGGATTACGGTATCGAGAACGCATCCGGAGCTGGTAAAGCGTCTGTTTGAGGCAGAAGTAACCGAGATTCGGGACGGGATTGTCGAAATCCGCAGCATTGCCAGGGAGGCGGGGGCAAGAACAAAGATGGCGGTCAGCAGCAATGATCCGAAGGTAGATCCGGTCGGGGCGTGTGTCGGACTGAACGGAGCGAGAGTGAACGCAATCGTGAACGAGCTGCGCGGGGAGAAGATTGATATTATTAACTGGAGCGATGATCCGGCGGAGCTGATTGAGAATGCATTAAGTCCGGCCAAGGTGGTTTCGGTTGAGGTTGGGGACGACGAGAAGAGCGCGCGGGTTATCGTGCCCGATTATCAGCTTTCTCTTGCCATCGGCAGGGAAGGACAGAACGCGCGTCTGGCGGCCAGACTGACCGGATATAAGATTGATATCAAGAGCGAGTCCCAGATGGAAGAAGCCGGGGAATAAGGAGGCGCACATGATAAATAAAAAAATTCCCATGCGCAAGTGCACCGGCTGCGGCGAGATGAAGCCGAAGAAGCAGCTAATCCGGATCATCCGGACGCCGCAGGATACGGTCATGACGGACGCGACCGGGAAGAAGAACGGCCGCGGAGCCTATCTGTGCAATTCTTCCGAATGCCTGGCCAAGGCGGTAAAAAGCAGGGGACTGGAGCGTTCGCTCGGATGTGCCATTCCGAAGGAACTGTACGAACAGCTCAAGAAGGAGTTGAATCAGCTTGAACAGACAGATAACGGATGAACGTAAGGTGTATTCTCTGCTTGGTCTCGCGGCAAGGGCAAGGAAGCTTGCAAGCGGAGAGTTTATGACGGAAAAATCCGTCAAGGCGGGGCAGGCGGTTCTCGTCATTACCGCACAGGACGCATCAGACAATACAAAGAAGAATTTCAGGGATATGTGTACTTATTATGACGTGCCCTTCCTTCTGTTCGGAACGAAGGAGGAGCTCGGTCATGCGATCGGGAAGGAGCTGCGCGCTTCTCTCGCGGTGAACGACGCGGGATTTGCAGAGGCCATAAGAAAGGCGCTGGATTAGCGTACCACGAAAGAGAACGGCGGATGAAGGAGGAATGTGTTCTTAAAGAAGAGATCATGGAAATCAGGTGTTATCAGGCCATATATGAGCAGGCGTATGGAGGTTGGCATGGCAAAAATTAAGATATTTGAATTGGCAAAAGAGATGAATGTCCCGAATAAGGATATCATCACGTATTTACAGGAACAGGGTGTGAGTGTGAAAACTCACATGAATAATGTCGAGGGGGACATGATCGAACAGGTCAGAAAGCATTTCATAGGGAATACGGTCAGGCCCGCTGCGGATGATAATACTGCCGTAGCCAGGAATCCAAAGACACCGCCGCAGAAGAACGTGATTGCAGACAGGGATCTACCAAACCAAGGACAAACCACAGAGATCAGAAGAGCGTCGTGTAGGGAAAGAGTG
>CALWGS010000182.1 GCA_944380155.1 uncultured Lachnospiraceae bacterium | reverse complement strand
GTCCGGTCAGACTCAGGTACTCTCCCTCACTGAGAAACGGAAAGCTCCCGACGCAGGTAATCTCCTGCGCGTCCTTCGCCAGGTCAAATACCGTATATCCATTCTCCTCATTTCGAAATATGATTTTTTTTACATACTCTTCCAGCACCTCTGCCATAAGGACCTCCTGTCACATGAATAAAGGCTGCTCCGCGCCCCGGCGAAACAGCCCCATATCCGGCAGATGGCTTAATCCCTCTTGCCGCTTAAGAATTCTACATACTTGCCGGTTCCGATCGCAACCGCGGTCATGGGATCCTCCGCCGTCATGGTCGTGATTCCGGTCTTCTCTTCAATCAATTCCTCCAGGCCGTACAGCAGGCTCCCGCCTCCCGTCAGAACGATGCCCCGATCTGCGATATCCGCAGCCAGCTCCGGAGGCGTCTTCTCAAGCACGCTGTGAACCGCCTCGACAATCTGGGAGGTTGTCTCCTTGAGCGCCTCCTCCGTCTCCTCCGATGTCACGGATATGGTCTTCGGAAGTCCCGTCACCAGGTTACGGCCCCTGACATCAATCGAGATCGTCTCCGGTCTTCTGTAAGCCGTTCCGATCTTAATCTTAATATCCTCCGCGGTTCTCTCGCCGATTAAGAGGTTGTGCTTCTTTCTCATATAGCGCACAATCGCCTCATCGAAATCATCTCCCGCGATCTTAATCGATGTGCTGACCACGGTTCCGCCAAGAGAAATCACGGCAATATCCGAGGTTCCTCCGCCGATGTCTACGATCATATTCCCGCAGGGCTTGGAGATATCAATACCCGCGCCGATCGCGGCCGCAATCGGCTCCTCAATAATGGCAACCTCCCTTGCTCCGGCGTTATAGGTGGCATCTTCTACGGCCTTCTTCTCGACCTCGGTAACGCCGCTCGGAACACAGACGCTGATCCTCGGCTTGCGGAACCTCTGCCTGCCGCCCGCCTTCTGGATAAAGTACTTCAGCATCTTCTCCGTCACGGTGTAATCGGAGATCACGCCCTGACGCAGAGGGCGCACGGCTATAATATTGCCGGGAGTACGGCCGATCATCAGCCTTGCCTCTTCTCCAATCGCCTTAATCTTGTTCGTATCCCGATCAAATGCCACGACCGAGGGCTCCTTGAGAACGACTCCCTTGCCCTTTATATAAACCAGTATACTGGCGGTACCCAAATCGATTCCGATATCACTGCCCAACATCTTGTTTCTCCTTTCTTCCTTCCGTTAATCGTCTGTATTGTCAATCAACGGACCTGGCGTCCGTCTCTTCTCCCGCTGTCCAACTCGTCTTCATTATATACGCATTATCCGGATTTTTCAAAGGTTATTTTATTAAGATTGGAATCTTGTATAATCTTACCAGTAACTCCTGCAAAATGCCGGTCTTTTCCAACGTTTTACCCTTCCAGCATGACCTTCAGAATCTCCTTGTCCGTCTGTTTCATGCCCTCTTTGCCAATATATCCCACGGTACTGATAGTCTTGCCTGTTTCCTCTTTTAATATACCTGTATGCGCCTCGTATGCCTTTCCCCTCATGGCCAGGTGGTGTGACATGAAGGCGGCGTCCAGACTGGAGGCAATCTTGGCCGCGCAGGATACCTTCGCGCCGTCGCAGATAATTCCCGGAATGTCGGCAAGGGTGTTGGCAATTGTCATCCGGATCTGATCCATGCTTCCTCCCGCCATATAAGTGATGGCCGCTCCCGATGAACAGGAGGCGGATACCGCCCCGCAGAACGCGGAGAGCTTCCCGATGAATTCCTTCTGGAAGATGGTCAGAAGATTCGAAAATGCCAGCGCCCGCAGGCACATTTCCTCTGACAGCCCCTTCTCCCTTGCGTACACGATCACCGGTACCGAACTTGCGATTCCCTGATTGCCGCTGCCCGAGTTAATAATCACCGGAAGCTCACAGCCGCCCATTCTCGCTTCCGATCCCGCGGCTGTATACGCCTTCATTCTGGTTTCGACCGAGTCCGAATAATCCTCTCTTAATACACGGCCGATGCCAAGCCCGTAATGGCCCGACATTCCCTCCTCGGCGATCGCCATATTGCACGCAATCTGCCGCTCTAACAAATCGCGGATCCGGGAGATTTCCACCGTATCGGCGAATTCCTTAATGGTCTCCAGATTCAGCAGGCTTCTGTCCGCGCCTTCCTTCGCTTCTCCCGTGTCATCCTCCTTCGCAAACAGTACCTCCCCGTTCTTCTCGATCCGGGTGATGTTCGTATGGGCATGCCGAATCTCAAGCAGCACCTCTTCCCCGCCGCCGGTCAGATGCAGGCGGATATGCAGCGGAACCGGGGAATCAAGAAGCTGCGTCGTGCAGAATCCCTTCGAGAGCAGGCGTTTCGCCTCCCGGATATCATCCGGCGTTACGCTCTCTAAGACCTCCATCTGCCGCCCGGCGTCCCCTCCGACCATGCCGAGCGTGACTCCCGCTTCAATTCCCATCATGTTGCCGGAATTCGGTATGGTAACGCAGCGGACATTTTTGATCATATTTCCACTGCACCATGCGGTAACATGGTCCGGCATTCCTCCGAATACCTCCCTGGCCCTCGCCGCCGCATAAGCCAGAGCGATCGGTTCCGTACACCCCATTGCCGGAATCAGCTCCTCCTCCAGTATTGCAATATATTCCTGATATATGTTCTCACTTAACATAACGTCTGTTCTCCTTTGTATCCATGAAACCCATCTCCGGCTTCGCTTCCTTCCCGGCTGTTCCGGCTTCCTGCCTGCGGCTGCTTCCGGTCTCTGATCACGATTCCTTCCGTCCCTCCGCCCGGTCCTCTTCCTTCGGCGGTATCACAATCTTCTCCGGCGTGATCGGCAGCTCCCGGTACCACACGCCGGTCGCGCGATAGATTGCGTGCGTTATGGCGGGGGCGGGCGTATTGATTACAATCTCGCCGATTGACTTCGCCCCGAACGGCCCTGTAGGCTCATAGCTGTGCTCAAACTCCACGCGAAGCGTTCCCATATCCAGCCTCGTCGGCAGCTTATACTGCATGAAGGAGGATCCGATGGGCCGTCCCCTGTGATCATAGCGGACATCCTCCGTCAGGGTATGCCCGATTCCCTGAACAATGCCGCCCTCCGTCTGAATCCGCGCCAGCGCGGGATTGATGGGAATGCCGCAGTCCACCACAGCCATGTAATCCAGAATCGTCACAAGGCCGGTGTTCTTGTCCAGTTCAATCTCAACCATTCCCACCATATAGGGCGGCGGGGAGACGGGCGAGGAATGAGTCGCCGTCGCCTGCGCGGCCTGGGTATTATTCACCTGAGCCTTATACGCAATCTCCGTGAGACTTACGGACTGTCCGCTTTGCTCCCTGCTCACCCGATCTCCTTCGAAGGTAACCTCTTCCACGCCGCAGCCAAGCATCTGAGCTCCAATCGAACAGATCCTCTGCTTTAGCTCGGCGCAGGCCTTCTCCACGGCCTTGCCGGTAATATAAGTAGTTGAGGAAGCATAGGAACCGGAGTCATAGGGAGAGGCATCCGTATCCGCGCCGAATACCGCCACATCATCCACGCTGCAGTCCATGCATTCCGCCACCATCTGCGCCAGGATGGTATCGCATCCGGTTCCCATATCCGCCGCTCCGATCAGCAGATTATAGGTGCCGTCCTCACTGAGCTTAACCGTCGCGGAGCCCACATCCACATTGGAAATACAGGATCCCTGCATAGCCATTGCCACACCGGCGGCTCTGACTCTGCCGTTTCCCATGTCCCGCACCGGGTATTTCTCTTCCCATCCGAAGATCCTCTTACAGTGCTCCATGCACCGATCCAGCGCGCAGGCATTTGCAATCTCGTTATAATACGCGGGCATGCGCATTCCTTCTCTGACCATGTTCTTATCACGGATCACGGTCGGATCCATGCCGATGCTCTCCGCCAGCTCATTGACGATGGTCTCAAGCGCATAGATCCCCTGAGTCGCCCCGTAGCCGCGATAGGCGCCCGAGGCCTGAAGATTGGTATACACCACGTCATAGCGGAAGCGGTAAGCCTCAAGTCCGCCGGTATACAGCGGAATTGCCTTGTGTCCGGACAGTCCGACGGTCGTAGGGCCGTGCTCCCCGTAGGCTCCCGTGTTCGAGAGCGTATAGAAATCCAGGCACCGGATGGTTCCGTCCCGGTTCGCCCCAAGCCGGATCCGGATCTCCATTTCATGCCGGGGAGACCCCGCTGTCTGAGACTCCTCGCGGGTATAGATCAGCTTCGCCGGCCTTCCGGTCTTCAATGTAACGAAGGCGGGATACACCTCACAGACCGCCGTCTGCTTCGCCCCGAAGCCCCCGCCGATTCTCGGCTTCTCCACACGGATTCTGCTCTTCGGAATCCCAAGTGCCCTGGAGAGAATTCTCCGGCAGTGAAAGACAATCTGCGTGGAGGAAATCACATGAAGCCTTCCGTACCGATCGAGCTCCGTATACGTTCGAAATGTCTCCATCATCGCCTGGTTAAATGCCTTGGTATGATAGGTCCGGTCCAATACGATGTCGCAGTCCGCCAGAACCTGCTCCACATCCCCGTCCTCATTCTCTTCGGAGGCAACCAGGTTGCGCCGGTTGTCACCGCCCACCTCACAGGGCGGGAACCAGTCCTCCTCCGGGTGAACCAGCACGGGATTGTCCTTCGCCTTGCGAAAATCCAGCACCGGCTCAAGTACCTGATATTTGACCTTAATCAGGCGCATCGCCTTAAGCGCCGCCTTCTCTGTCTCCGCCGCGATAATCGCCGCCGCATCTCCGACGAAACGCACATGCCGGTCCAGGATCAGCCGATCATAGGGCGACGGTTCGGGATAGGTCTGCCCCGCAATCGCAAATCGGACGGAAGGGACATCCTCCCAGGTATAGATATCCACAACGCCGGGAACCTTCTTCGCGGCGGCGGTGTTGATCTGCTCGATTATGGCATTGGCATGCGGAGAGCGCAGAATCTTCACCACCAGCGCGTGGGCCGGCGTCAGATCGTCCGTGTACACAGGCTTGCCGAGCAGAAGCTGCATGGCATCCTTCTTGCGGACGGGCTTATTGATCGATTTGTAATCCTTGTGTTCCATAACGCTCCTCCTTACCCTTGCCTGCTGTCCAGATAAGCCCGGATTCCCCGAAGCTGCCCGTCATAGCCGGAACAGCGGCACAGGTTCCCCGCAAGGTACTCCCGGATCTCGTCGTCCGTGGGATTCGGGTTCTCCCGCAGCAGCGCAATCGTATTCATCACGAATCCCGGATTGCAGAAGCCGCACTGGTCGGCGCCCTGATCGGCGATGAAGCCGACGAATTCCGATGCTTCCTCCTGTAAACCCTCAAGGGTCTGAACACTGTGTCCCGCCGCGCGGGCCGCCAGAATGGAGCAGGAGAGGATCGGTCTGCCGTCCATAATGACAGTACATAAGCCGCATCCTGATGTCTCACACCCACGCTTGACACTGTAACAGCCGTGCGCTCTTAAGAAGTCAATCAAAAGCAGATCCGCGTCAATATGATCGGTAACGGCTCTGCCGTTCAAGGTCATCGTGATTTCCATTCGTATCCACCTCCCAGTGCAAGCAGGCCGCGTTCCGTCAGAACCCGGATCAGATGAGTCCGGTAAGCCGCGCTGCCGCGAAGATTCCCCTCTGTCGGGGTCCGCCATGCCGCATCGTCCGCGAACGCCCGCGCTCTCTCTCCGGTAATCCCCTCTTTCAGAAGGCCGCGCTCATCCCGGATCACAAGGGCCCGGCCCGGCCTGGCGCCGATGACGGCGCGGTATTCCTCCCCTATGCGCGATACGGCACAGGCAATCACCGGAAAATCCGTGCGCTGATTCCGCATGGACTGGTAGACGAACCGTCCCGGTTTCTTCTGTATGATAACACGCACCAGAATATCCCTGTCATACTTCATGGCGGCAAACTGCTCAAGCGGCAGGATACCGCCATGATACAGCTCCACATAAGTCTCCATGCCAAGCAGAACGGTCAGCACATCGGAGAATCCAAAGCGCCCCCAGACACTCCCGCCCACGGTCGCCATATTTCGAAACTGCACGCCTATAATATGCCGGACCGCCTCCGCAACAGCGCCTCCGGTGTAGGCATTCAGGCCCGGATGCAATTCCATCTGACGCAGCGTGGCCGTCGCACCGATTACAAATTGATCCGCTGTCTCCTCAATCGTATCGAGTCCCAGATCACACAGATCAATCGCGGTATTCACCGAAGCGTTCCCCATCTTCAGCCACAGCATACCGCCAAGCACGCGGCTGCGCCGGTTCTGATTCAGCCGATAAGCCTCCTCCAGGCTCTGCGCCCGGACATAGTTTTGTATCGTAATCATAGAATCTATATGCTCCTTTTTTTAGTCTGTTCCCGCATCCCCGGTCTTTACTGTTAAAGATATTTTGAATCCGTTCCTATATTATATCAGTATGGCTTGCTTTTGAAAAGAGAAATTGCTATAATTTGCTTATTGTCGACAGATTGGACCGCCCAATTCCAAAGAAGCGGCCCCGGATGCCGGCGGCAGGAGAGGTCTTCTCCCCCGATTCACGCCCGCGCTGCGGCCCGAGTCGGATCCTGATAACAAGCAGCGCAGAAAGAGGAATGTTATGAAGAAGTTACTAACTCTTCTGCTCGTCCTGACCCTTGTTCTCTCACTGACAGCCTGCGGCAGCGAGCCGGAAGAAAGTACAACCGAAGTCACTACCACCGAGTCTTCTGCCTCACAGACCGAGGCAGACACCGAGACCACTGAGGCGGATACTTCCCTGGAGGAGGAAGAAGCTGTCAGTCAGTACCCCGTTACCGTTACGGATCAGGCCGGACGCGAGGTGACCATCGAAGAGGAGCCCGCGACACTGGTCAGCGGCTACTACATTTCCACCAGTCTGCTGATCGCCCTTGATCTTGACGAGAAGCTGGTCGGAATCGAAGCAAATGCGGAGTCACGCCCCATTTACAGCTTAAGCGCCCCCGAACTGATTGACCTTCCGAACGTAGGAACCGCAAGGGAATTCAATCTGGAGGGCTGTCTGGCTCTGGAACCGGATCTGGTGATTCTGCCTCTGAGACTTGAGAGCGCAGTCGAATCCCTGGAAAGCTTTGATATCCCCGTGCTGCTTGTGAATCCGGAGAATCAGGAGCTTCTGGTTGAAATGATCGAACTGATTGCCGCCGCGACCGGTACGCAGGATACGGCACAGGCTCTCCTTGATTTCATGTCTGAACAGGAGAACCGCCTGAGCGGGACGCTTGCGGATGTTGATACGCCGAGCGTGTATCTCGCGGGCAATTCCAGCATGCTCTCTACCGCGGGCAGCGCCATGTATCAGTCCGATATGATCCGGCTGGCCGGTGGAGAGAATGCGGCCTCCGAGATTACGGATACCTACTGGGCCGAGATCAGCTACGAACAGCTCCTGGCCTGGAATCCCGAGTACATCAGTCTGGCCTCCGACGCCGAATACACGGTTGAGGACGTGCTGACCGATCCGAACCTGTCTGACTGCACTGCGGTGGTCAACGGAAATGTATTCCAGATCCCGGGTAATGCGGAGGCATGGGACAGCCCTGTTCCGAGCGGAATCTTAGGTTCCGTATGGCTTTCCGGTATTCTTCATCCCGAGGAATGCCCTGTCTCGGAATGTGATGCCATCATCGACGAATTCTATGAGACCTTCTATGGATTTACCTACAGTGCCAACTAGGGTGCTCTGCGCAGCCGGGATGATTCTTATGATCCTCCTGGCTGCTGCCAGTTTATTCACCGGTCAATATCCCCTGACGCTCGAGGGACTGCTGCAGGGCGATGAGATGCAGCGCCAGGTCTTCCTCACGCTGCGGATCAGCCGCACCCTTGTTGGTATGATCGGCGGCTTCTCGCTGGGTGCGGCGGGATTCGTCTATCAGACCATCTTTCGCAACCCCCTGGCCTCTCCGGATATTATCGGGGTCTCCTCCGGAGCCAGCGCGGGCGCGGCGGCAGGCATCCTGTTTCTCTCCGGCTCCGCCGCGGTAACGGCCTCGTCGTTCGCCGGGGCGCTGCTCGCTGTGATCCTGGCCCTTGCGCTTTCTTCTCTGGATCGCTCCGGCCGCAGCAGTACCATTGTCCTTGCGGGCATTGCCGTTCATTCCCTCGCCCAGACCGCGCTGATGAGCCTGAAGCTCACCGCAGATCCGGAACGCGAGCTGGCATCCATTGAATATTGGATCATGGGAAGCTTAAACGGAATCAGCATCTACTCCATCGGTGCAAACATGATCCTGTGCCTGATCTGTCTGGTCATTCTCTTTCTATTGCACCGGCAGACCATCCTGCTGTCCGCGGAGGAAGGGGAGGCCAGGATGCTGGGAGTCCGCGTGGGAAGACTGCGGCTGATCATTCTGCTGACTGCCACCCTGTGTGTTTCCTGTATCGTCAGCCTGTCCGGACTCATCAGCTTTGTCGGTCTGTTAGCTCCTCACGGCGCGCGCCTGCTGACGAAACGCAACTCCTGCAGTACGCTGCTTTTGAGCGGACTGCTTGGCGGCATACTGCTGACCGGAGCGGATATCCTGGCCCGGAGCGCGGCAGACTCAGAGCTGCCTGTGAGCATCTTCACCAGCCTTCTCGGCGCGCCGTTCCTGATTTTCCTGATTATAAGAGGGAGGCAGAAGCTATGAGTTTCTTTTCGGTATCTCAGTTATCCGCAGGCTATGACAGGGAGCATGTGATAGAAGATATCTCCTTTGAACTGGAGGGCGGCTGCCTGACGGGGATTCTGGGCGCGAACGGAAGCGGCAAGACCACGCTTTTAAAGGCTGTCTGCGGCATTCTTCCCCACAAAGGGAACTGTACCCTGGATCAGGTATTACTGGAGGGACTCCCTCCTAAAAAGCTGGCTGCCCTGTGCGGCTATATCCCGCAGCGCAGCGGAATCTCCATTGACATCTCCGCGCTGGAGGTTGTGCTGATGGGATACAACCCGGAGCTGAAGCTTCTGGAACGTCCGAATCGGGAGATGCGGCAGGCTGCCGCACAGGCTCTTTCTCTTGCCGGCTTACAGGGAATGGAGGATGTAAATTACCTGCATTTAAGCGAGGGTCAGAAGCAGCTGTGCATTCTGGCCCGCACCCTGACAGCCTCCAGACAGCTCCTGCTGTTAGATGAACCGGAGAGCGCGTTAGACTTCCGGTTCCGTTACCGCATGTTTGAGATTCTCAGAGGCTGGATGAACGATCGGCGCCTGATTCTTACGGCACTGCACGACCCCATGCTTGCCCTGAATTACTGCGATCGTCTGCTGATTCTCTCTAACGGCGGAATCCAGTGCGTTCTCTCTCCCGCTTCTGATCCGCCGGAGAAGATGGAACAGGAGCTTGAGGCAATCTACGGGCGCATCAGCCTGCATACCTGCCACAGGCAGGACGGTGCCAGGCAGCTTGTGATGCTGAAGGAACCGGAAGGGAGGTAGCATACTGTGAGTACTTTTTCAAATCAACATCTATTTCTCCCTCCGGACAGTATCTGGAACGCCTTTCGATGCAGCAGCCGGCAGCACCTTATTCTGACAGGAAGCCGCGGGAGCGGCAAAACGACTCTGCTTTCCAGGCTCTCTCCGCCCCTGCCGGGAATCACAACCCGTGCGGTTCCGGGGGAGGCGGTGTATCTGCGGGACAACCAAACCGGGAATTCCGTGCCGATCGGGCGCTTCGACGCCTCCCTCCCCGGCACAAAGAACCGGATGCGGACTCTGCCGGAAGGCTTTGAGACGCTTGGAATCTCTGTGCTGGAGCGCTGTATGAAATCAGAGAGCGAGTGGATCTCCATCGATGAGATCGGCTATCTGGAATCCGGCTGCCCGCGCTACTGCGAAGCAATTCTTCAATTACTGGAGCGAAAACATGTCATCGCTGCGGTTCGCAGGCAGGATCTTCCCTTTCTGACCGAGCTGTGCCGCCGGAAAGATGTGTTCCTGGTTGATTTAGACGCCCCCTTCGGCAATCTGGGCTGCGTGATTATGGCCTCAGGCCTTGGAACGCGCTTCGGAGGCAATAAGCTGACGGCTGATTTTGACGGAGTTCCCCTGATCCGAAGGGTTCTTGACGCAACGGAGCACATCTTTCACCGGCGGGTTGTGGTCACGCGGCATCCGGAAGTATCCGGGCTGTGCAAAGAGCTTACAATTCCCGTGATCGAGCATGATCTGCCGCTTCGAAGCGACACCGTCCGCCTGGGATTGCAGGCAATCGGAGAGGATGTGGACGGCTGTTTGTTCTGTCCCGGAGACCAGCCCCTGCTTCGCCGGGAGACCGTAATCTCGCTGGCACTCAGCGCGGCCAACGAGGCGGACGCCGTCTGGCGGCCCGCCTGCAGGTCCGTTCCCGGCTCTCCCGTAATCTTCCCGAAGCGAACCTTCGCACAGCTATGCTCCCTTCCCGCCGGCAGGGGCGGCGGCTATATCGCGAAGCAGCACCCCGAATGGGTCCGCTTCCTGCCCGTAGACGACCCTCTCGAGCTGGCGGATGTGGATACCAGGGAGGATCTGGAACGGCTGATTCGACATGCCGGGGCTCCCCTTAGAATCCAGGAATCCGTCTGCGGCCGGCAGACTCCCGGGAAGGAACCCAATTGCCCGGAGCCTGCCAATGATACAATTACCTAATGAGAAAGAGAGGCATTGATATGAGCAAATCTGCCCAAACAAATCTGGAGCTCACAAAATTTGACGGCAAGCCCTCCTGGGGGGCCGTATTTCCTCAGGCCATGCAGCATGTGCTGGCCATGCTGATCGGCAATATCAACCCTCCCATGCTGATTGCAGGAACCTGCAATCTGAGCGCGGAAGAGACCATTATGCTGACTCAGGCCGCCATGATCATCGGCGGCATCACCACGCTGCTTCAATTATTTCCCGTCTTCGGCTTCGGCATGAAGCTTCCGAACGTAATGGGTGTCGCCTTTGCCTATATGCCGATTCTGACCATGATCGGCCAGCAGTACGGCATCGCGGCTATCTTCGGCTCACAGCTGGTCGCCGGCTTCGCCTCTATTTTCATCGGAATGTTCATCGGGAAGATTCGGCGCTTCTTCCCGCCGATTGTCAGCGGTACGGTCGTTATGAGCATCGGCCTCTCCCTGTATCAGACCGCCATTAACTATATCGGCGGCGGCTCAGCCGCACAGAATGCCGGTACCTTCGGCTCCGGCCGGTTCTGGCTGCTTGCCGGCATCACGCTTATCATTACCCTGGCCTGTAATTTCTTCGGCAAGAGCCTGATTAAGACTTCCGGCATGCTGATTGGCATCACCGCAGGCTACATCGCCGCCCTGATCATGGGGGATATGATCAATTTCACAGAATTAAGCTCGGCCGGCTGGTTCTCTATTCCCATTCCCTTTCACTTTGGACTGGAATTCCATCCCGACGCCATTATCATGATGATTCTAATGTATATCGTCCAGGCGGTTCAGACCATCGGCGATGTATCCTCTACCACCATGGGAGGCTTCGGCCGTGAATGTACGGATAAAGAACTGGGCGGAGCCATCAAAGGACAGGGCCTGTGCGGCATGATCGGAGCCTGCATCGGCGGACTCCCGACGGATCCGTACAGCCAGAATGTCGGACTCATCTGCACCACGAAGGTCGTCGCAAGACGGGTATTCCTGGTGGTGGGCATTATCATGCTTGCCGCGGGAATCTTCCCGAAGTTCAGCGCGCTGATGGCAACCATTCCTCAGCCGGTTCTCGGCGGCGCAACGGTTACGGTCTTCGCTGCCATCACCATGTCCGGCATCGAGCTTCTGAATGAGCAGCCCATGAACTACCGGAATAAGATGATCGTTGGAATCTCTCTGGCCCTTGGCATCGGCATTGATGCCGCACCTGAGATCCTTCAGTTCGTACCCCAGCTGCTTCGCAATATCTTCGGCAGCTCCCTGATGGTATCCTTCCTGGTTGTATTCCTGCTCAACCTCATCGTTCCCGAGGACAAATCATCGAAGTAAACTCACCACGCTTACGGGTTGATACAGCAAAACGGACGTCAGACAACCGGCGGCGGGGAATCCCCCGTCAGCTGTCTGGCGTCCGTTTCTTCATAAGCGGATCTGAGATTTCTATTTGTCCGCGGCGCCTGAAATCCTCGTCAGGAATTCATGATCCCAGGAATATCCTCCGTCCGCGGCCAGCTCTTCTACGGTCAGCATATAATGGTTGCGCATACCCCCGCGATCCGATGTGGGATCGCAGTAATAACCAACTCCGTCTACGACTACATAATTCCACATATGGTATTCCCCCTGAGAGACGCCTGATACCGTATAATTCTCAACGCCAATCAGGTCCAGCAGAGTCTGAAATGCCTGCGCATATCCTCCGCAGATCGCAAGGTGATCGCGCAGTGCCCCAATCGCCACGGTTGATTCATACGGCATGGCTTCCCAGTCAGAATAATACCGGAAGTCATAGGACACATTCTCCACAATATACTCATAAAGCGCCTCGATCTGTTCCCCCTCTGTCATGGAATCGTCAAGCTGCTCAGACACAATTTCACTTCCCAGGCGAAAGCTCTCTTCTATTGCCACGGCACATTCCTCCAAGGTCCTGCCTGTGGCAGGCTGTGAAATCAGCTCTGTCCCGTCCCGGCTGAGATCATATCGAATCCATCCGTATCCCGCCTGTCCGAGCGCCCTCTGAATGTCATCCACCGAAAGAGCCGGATCTGTAATGGCAACCGTCATGCGTTCGGTTCCGTCCGTCATCCCCTGAGCCGCCGCCCGAGCATGATACAGAGAATCAATGACTGCGGCTCCCTCCGGTACTCCGGACTCGTATGCCCCCGTGACATAGGGCATATAGAGAAAGGAACAGACCGCCGTATCCCCGGATAGGGATAGATCGGAAGAGCGTCGGGTAGGGAAAGAGTG
>CALWGS010000181.1 GCA_944380155.1 uncultured Lachnospiraceae bacterium | reverse complement strand
TCACATAGGTGCTGCTGTCATAGATCTGCGAGCGCTCATCCGGCCTTCCAAAATAAAAGCCCGTTGAGAAGGTCCGGTTCGTACACTTCGAAGCCTCCTCCTCATAGAAGGCAAGCCGGGAACGATACGTTTCCTCCGATTCGAAATAATCATCAATCGCCAGACGGTATGCCCTTGCCGTTGTAGCGGCATACAGGGCCGTCTTCATACGTCCCTCTATCTTAAAGCTGTCAATCCCCGCACGAACCAGCTCCGGAATATGACCCACCATGCACAGATCCCTGGAGTTAAAGAGGAAGGTCCCCCTGTCATTCTCAAAGACCGGCAGATATTCCCCCGGCCTGCTCTCCTCCATCAGGTAATACTTCCAGCGGCACGGATGCGTACAGGCACCAAGGTTCGCATCCCGCCCCGTGAAATAATTACTTAACAGGCACCTTCCCGAATAGGAAATGCACATCGCGCCGTGGACAAAGCACTCAAGCTCCAGTTCATCCGGTATCTCCTGTCGGATCCGGGCAATCTCCTCCAGGCTTAACTCCCTTGCCGTTACCACTCTCTTCGCCCCAAGCCGGTGCCAGAAGAGGCAGGTCCCTGCGTTCACGTTGTTGGCTTGGGTGCTGATATGAATATCAATCTCCGGCACAATCTCACGCGCCAGATCAAAGATCCCCGGATCCGAGATAATCAGCGCATCCGGTCCAATCTCCTTTAATTCCCGAAAATACTGGGCAATCCCAGGCAAATCCCTTCCATGCGCCGTAATATTCGCAGTTACATACACCTTCACTCCACGCTCGTGGGCGAAGCGAATCCCCTCCCGCATCTCCTCCGGGGAGAAGTTCCTTGCCTTGGCCCTCAAGCCGTACATTCCCCCGCCGATATACACCGCATCCGCGCCGTAGCGGATCGCGGTCTTTAATACCTCAAGGCTCCCTGCCGGCATCAGAAGCTCCGGCTTCTTTCGATTCATCTCCTGCATTCTCCTCTCCTGTTCTCCTGCTCACGGCCATGCCGTCCCCGTCGCGCAGCAGGATGGTATCAAGCTGCGCACAGTGTGTAATCGTGTATAAATATTCTCTCATCCGCATATGGATCGTGCGGTCCCTTCGTGCAATGCTGAACTTGGATTCCGCTACGCTTCCCTCCTGCAGGATGTTGTCGGTAATCAGCACGGCATCCTTCTTCAGCAGCCGAATTAGATACGGAAGATAGCTCGGATACTGCGCCTTCGCCGCATCCAGGAAAATCAGGTCAAATTGCCCGAACTTAGAAGGCTTCCAGCCGTCAATCCCGTCAAGCCAGCCCTCCGGCTTAAGATTCCTGCACTCATACCCGGCGAACGGTATCCCGGTTCCTTCCTCCGGATTCTGACCCGGGGCATAAATCCCGATCTCCTGCCCCGCCGGTTCCAGGCATAACGCCTTCAACACGTCGAGTGCGTCCCCAGTAAGCATCCGAATCCGATCCGCGTGCGGGGAAGCGGTCAGGTTCTTCTTCGCCTCCACGATTCTGACCGGAACCTTCTCAACCGTCATCAGCCTGGCCGAAGCCGGCATATACTCCGCCATCAGGCACGCCGAGAAGCCGACCGCCGTCCCGAGCTCCAGAATTCTCTCCGGTCTTGCCGCCCTGAGATAGAATCGCAGGAACTCCTGTGTCTGCTTCCGGATCACCGGCACATGCTCCGACAGCGCCCTCTCCTCAAGCTTCCTCAAATACGGCGGCAGCCCGCCCGACAGCGAACGAAAGTATCCGCTGATCCTGTCCTCTAGCTCCATTCTCCTTTCCATCCTTCCCGGCAAGTCAAAGCCTTCCGGCTTCCCCCGCCGCACGGGCGGTTGGAAGGCCGGAAGGCCCCGCATCATTCCTGTTCTGTTCTATCCGCGTCCTCCGATGATTCTTCTGGCAACGCCTCCGATGGTTCCCCGGCCGTTTCTTCCGTGACCGGCTCAATCGACATATCGGGATCTGTAATCGTATCGAGAATCTCCTGATACGTCATGGAATCCTTCAGCAGGAAGGTTCCCGGCATGATATTCGCCTCGAGCAGCTTGGCCTTAACGTAGAACGCGTACCGGTTGTCAATCAGGCGGTTGCGCTCTAACTTCTCCGCCACGCTCATCGTTGACTCTCCCTGCAGAATCACGACCTCTACCTCGCGTCCCGGCTCCTCCGCCATCGTCTCTTCGCCGAATACATCATAGGCGAAGGAATATGCGTATTGCGCCGCCCTGACCAGCAGTATGGCCACCACTGCGTAAAACAGGCAATTCACAAGCACACGAATCACTGCCAGCATAATATTGAATATAAATCTGGACTTTGCTGAATGGTCTCCCATCTGGTATTACCTCTTCTCCTGCCGCGGCGCTGTCCTGGTGCTAGCTTAAGAAGCTGACATCCAAATCGGCAGCCTCCACCACCGCATAATTAATCTGTCTTACCATCTGACACAGACTGCGCTCACTGCGCAGAAACTCTGCTATGGTTCGGTTACTCAGTATCTTTCCCATCTCTTCATCGAATTCCCGATCGAATTCCTCGTCTTCATTCAAAGACATCAGAAGAGACTTCTTACGGAATGCATTTATTCTATCATAAACTTCCGGATTCTGCATCACTTTTTTTAACAGGGAATGATAATTCCTGTATTCCTCGCTGGACTTAAGTGCCTCAATAATGCCGCCGGCGTATTCCGCCACATTCATAACCTGTTCCATTTCTTACAACAACTCCTTGATTTAAACTAAACTTCCATTATAATAGGAAGAATCATTGGACTTCTCTTCATTTTCTTCCATAAATAGTCACTTAGTGAATCTTTGATCTCATTCTTGATCCTGCCCCAGTCCGAAGAGTTCCGGCTTAAGCACTTCTCAAGCGCATCGCAGACAACTTCCCTCGCCTCATCCATAAGATTTTCCGATTCCCTGACATAGACAAATCCCCTTGAAACAATGTCGGGTCCCGCAAGCAGCTGGTTGGAATATCTCTCAAGCGTCAGTACGACAATAATCAGGCCGTTCTCCGAAAGGTGCTGTCTGTCCCTGAGAACAATGTTGCCGACATCCCCGACACCAAGTCCGTCTACCAGGATGCCCTGGGCCGGTACTCTGTCAACCACTTCAGCCCCGTCCATGGACATCGAAAGCACATCTCCCGAAGAAAGCAGGAAAATATGCTCCTTGGGCAGCCCCATTTCCTGCGCAAGCTGCGCGTGACGGATCAGGTGCCTGTACTCTCCGTGGACCGGAACCGCATATTTCGGCCTGGTCAGCGCGTAGATCAGCTTAATCTCCTCCTGGCAGGCATGTCCGGATACATGGACGTCCTGGAAAATCACCTTGGCTCCCTGCATGGAGAGCTCGTTAATCACCTTGGAAACCTGCTTCTCATTGCCCGGTATGGGGTTAGAGCTGAAAATCACCGTATCTCCCGGCTTAATCGTAACCTTCTTGTGAATGGAAGCCGCCATCCTCGAAAGAGCCGCCATGGACTCTCCCTGGCTTCCCGTCGTAATCAGCACCAGCTGCTCATCCGTATAATTCTTAATATTCTCAATATCAATCAGAACATTATCCGGCATGGTAATATAGCCAAGCTCCTTCGCCGTTGTCACAATGTTCACCATACTGCGGCCTTCAATGACCACTTTTCGGTGATACTTCACGGCGGAGTTAATAATCTGCTGCACCCTGTCCACATTCGAGGCGAAAGTCGCCACGATGATTCTGGAATTCAGATTATCCGCAAAGATCGTATCGAAGGTCTTGCCGACCGTCCGCTCCGACATGGTGTAGCCCGGACGCTCCACATTGGTCGAATCGCATAAAAGAGCCATAACTCCCTTCTTGCCAAGCTCCGCGAACCGCTGCAGATCAATGGTGTTGCCGAACACCGGCGTATAGTCCACCTTGAAATCGCCTGTCTGAATCACCAGTCCGGCCGGGGTAAAGATCGCAAGCGCGGCGGCATCCGCGATACTGTGGTTGATGCGGATGAACTCAATGCGAAAGCACCCCAGATTAATCGACTGCCCATACTTGACTACCTTGCGCTTCGTAGTCTTTAACATATTATGTTCTTTTAATTTATTCTCAATAATGCCGTTCGTCAGCTTCGTCGAATAGACCGGCACATTAATATCCTTCAGGATATAGGGGAGGGCTCCGATATGATCCTCATGGCCGTGCGTAATGACAAATCCCTTCACCTTCTCAATATTATTCTTCAGGAACGTAACATCCGGTATCACCAGATCAATTCCCAGCATTTCGTCCGCCGGGAATGCCAGTCCGCAGTCCACAACGATAATGCTGTCTCCGTACATGTAAGCCGTAATATTCATTCCGATCTGCTCCAATCCGCCGAGCGGAATGATCTTGAGCGACTGGCTCTTCTGCTGGACAACCTCCGGAGCCATCACTTCTTTGATTTCTTTTCTGATTTCCCTGTTCGCAATTCTGCTTCTTCTTTCTCTCAACAACTGCACCTCCAATATGATCCTGTATATTCTTCAGTGCATTCCTAATTATATCTTTTCCTTTATTCTGTTTTGCGTTTGCAGGCCGCGCAGCGTCCGTACAGCTTGACCTCATGATCCAGAACCTCGAATCCAAGCTGTTCCCGGATCCGTGCCTCCAGCGCCTCCAGCAAATCATCCTGGAATGCGGATACCTGCCCGCACTCCAAACAGATCAGATGGTGATGATGATGTCCGTGTACCTTCGTGCTTTCCCTGCTGATTTCATAACGGACATAGCCGTCATCAAGATTGAGCCTGTCCACAAGCCCCAAATCAGAAAACAGCTGTATCGTCCTGTAAACGGTTGCAAGTCCCAGTTCCGGATGCCCCGCTTTCACACAGTCATAGATCTCCTCCGCGGTAAAATGCTCTCCGGGCCTGTCCGCCAACGCCGTCAAAATTGCGATTCTCTGCGTCGTTACCTTCAGCCCCTTCTGCTTTAACAGCTGCCTGAGCTGTTCCGGAGTCTCTGTCATATCATCACCCTTTCCGGCAGTCCAATATAATTATTCCTGCATATTCGGTTCTACCCCTAAAGCCGGCACGTATCCCCTTCCGGCACCACTTAGCTCTCCTGTCTGAGATCTGTGTCCTCAAGCAGTTCCTCAAAAATCGACGCAATCAACGCAAGCTCTTTCTCATCCTCTACAATCTCGTAGACGGCCTCCGAATCACCGTCCGAAGAACAATCCTTCAATATCAGGGCGGTTGCCTCGTCCCCGCCGCTGTCCGCAACCAGCAGATAATCCACTCCGCCAAGCCTTGTCTGTTCAATCACCTCAAAATAGACTTTCTCTCCGTCATCCGTCTGAAATGTAATGAATTCTTCCTTCTGATTCTTGTTATCCATATCAACAGCTCCACTCCTGTTCCTTCCGGCTCTTTTACGCACAGCAAAAGGAACCCCCGAACCATACTGCAGGCCGGATGCTCATTCCGCCTCCCTCGGCAGACTATCCAGATATCCCTGTAAAATTACCACGGCCGCCAGCTTATCAATCACTTCCCTGCGCTTCTTCCATCCCGTCCCTGCCATGTCAAGAACCTGATGCGCCGCCGCGGTCGTAAGCCTCTCATCCCATAACACAACCGGAAGCCCGGTCCTTCTCTCCAGTGTCCTGGCAAACTCCTCCGAACTTTTCGCCCGTTCGCCGATTGTATTGTTCATATTCTTCGGATACCCAAGCACAATGCGCTCCACCTGATATTCCCTTGCTAACTCTTCGATCCTCGCAAGGGTCTGCCGCAGCTTGTTCTCCTGCTTCCTTCGGATTATCTCGATTCCCTGCGCGGTGATCCCCAGGCTGTCGCTTACCGCCACGCCCACCGTAACGGAACCATAATCCAGTCCCATAATCCTCATATTCCTGTCCGCCCGAGTCTTTATTCCAGATTCTTCCTGATATAGTCCCTCAGTAACTCCTCGATAATCTCATCCCGTTCCACCTTCATGATCAGACTTCTCGCCCCGCGGTGACTGGTAATATAGGTCGGATCCCCGGACATGATATACCCGACAATCTGATTCACCGGATTATACCCCTTCTCTGTCAACGCCTGATACACCGTTGCGATAATATCCCGCGCACCGGTCTCCGGTTCCTTTTGTACCCTGAAATATTGAGTATTATTGAATTCCTGCATCCTCTCACGTCCTTTTTTCATATGGCACCTGTGCCCCTATCCAATATATTAATATATACATGAAAAAATTTCAATCTTTTATTTCACAAAGTATCATATCCCCTATCATTTCTCCCCGTACCAGCACAGGAACCATCTGATTAACCGAGATTCCGGAGTTCTTCACAGCCAGCTTCATATACCGCTCATTATGTCCTACGGCATACTCCTCCCCGTCAATGACGACTATCTCCTCCGCAAGCATCTGCTGGACGGTTCCGTCAAATCCTTCCCGGTACTCCCCCTTCATGCGCTCCCCCAGCTGGATCAGCTGATCGCTGCGAGCCGCCTTCACCGGATCCGGAACCTGATCTGCCATCCTTGCCGCCGCGGTTCCCTCCCGCCTGGAATACTTGAAGATATGCATCTGAGCGAACGCGGCCGTCTCAAGAAACCTTCTCGTTGTCTCGAATTCCTCCTCGGTCTCTCCAGGAAATCCGACAATCACATCCGTTGTAATCGCCGGCCGGTCATAATACTTCCTAAGCAGGCTGCATTTCTCCAGATATTCCCCCGTCGTGTATTTCCGGTTCATCCGCTTGAGCACCGCATCACAGCCGCTCTGGAGCGAAAGGTGGAAATGAGGGCATATCTTCTTCTCCTGTGCGATAGTTTTGACAAATTCTTCCGTAATTATACGCGGTTCCAGCGAACCCAGGCGGATTCTTTCGATTCCGTCAACTCCGCACAGTCTGAGAAGCAGAGGCAGGAGTCTTTCTTCTCCCCTGTCAAGTCCGTAGGAGGACAGGTGGATTCCGGTCAGCACAATCTCCTGATACCCGCAGGCCGCAAGGCGCTCAACCTCCCGCACAACCGCATCCTCATCCCGGCTGCGGATGCGCCCCCTCGCATAAGGAATAATACAGTAGCTGCAGAACTGGTTGCAGCCATCCTGAATCTTAATAAAGGCCCTTACCTTCTCTGCCGCGGAATCTATTTCAAGCTCCTCATATCCGCTCCGCGTTACACTCTGTGAGCCCATATCCGCAATCTCATTGACAAAGGAGCGATCCTGCAGATACGCGTGTACCAGGTTTACAATCTCCTTCTTCTGATTGTTTCCGACCAGCAGATCAACGGATCCGTCGGAGAGCAGGGCATTCCCCGCGGACTGCACATAGCAGCCCGCCGCCACGATCACGGCCTCCGGATTCAGATGCCTGGCTCTGTGAAGCATCTGCCTGGACTTGCGATCCGCGATATTAGTTACCGTGCAGGTATTAATCACATACACATCCGCCGGCTCTCCGAACTCCACAGACTCGGCTCCCGCTTTCAAGAACAGCTCCCTCATCGCCTCTGTCTCATAAGAATTGACCTTGCAGCCAAGAGACAGGAAGGCTGTCCTGATTCCGTTCAGGCTGATATGATTCATAGGATCATCCCATTTCTTATTCATAATTACCACTTTTATTCAGTCTCCTGCTTTCAAATTCGTAGAAAGTAACATTTCTTTTACGGAAATTTATCTAGTTTGCACATTGACAATTAAGCCTATAAATTGTAGTATATACATGTAACAAAGGGAGAAAAGTTCCTTTCATAACACAATACCACAGGAGGTTTTTCACATGAAAACAGTAAAGATTTCTCTTAATTCAATCGATAAGGTTAAGTCTTTCGTTAACGACATTACAAAGTTTGATTCCGATTTCGATCTTGTGTCCGGAAGATACGTAATCGACGCAAAGTCCATCATGGGTATCTTCAGCCTTGATTTATCCAAGCCCATTGATCTGAACATCCACAGCGAGGAAGGCGTTGACAGGATCCTGGATGTGTTAAAGCCTTACATCGTTGAATAAAGAATAACGGTTTACATAGCGTGTTACTTACTGGGGAGGATACGAGTCGTATCCTCTTTTTTTGCTTCTTTTTTGGCCTTTTTAGAACCGGGAGGTTCTATACCGTAAGAACCTCCGCCGTCCTGATTGCTTCTTCTACCAGCTTCTCCATCTCTTCTCCCAGTCTTTCTTCCGAGCGTTCGATCACCTTCAGAACCGGCTTTGTCACCGGATGCTTTGCCACGAAGATCGTACAGCAGTCCTCATATGGTAAGATCGAGGTCTCATATGTGCCGATTCTCTCAGCCACGGTTACAATCTCCTGCTTGTCATAGCTGATCACCGGCCTCAGCACCGGCATGGTGCAGACCGCGTTCGTTGCGTACAGACTATGAAGCGTCTGGCTTGCGACCTGTCCGATGCTCTCTCCGGTGGCCAGAGCCATGCATCCGTCCTTCTCGGCAAGCGTCTGAGCAATCCGCATCATATAACGCCTCATAATGATAGTCAGCTCCTCATGCGGGCATTTCTCATAGATCAGAAGCTGCGGATCGGTAAAGTTCACGACATACAGCCGGATGGGGCCGGTATAGGCCGAGATAATCCTGGCCAGATCGATCACCTTCTGCTTCGCCCTCTCGCTGGTATAGGGCGGCGCGTGAAAATACACCGCCTCCACGCATACCCCTCTCTTAGCCGTAAGGTATCCCGCAACCGGACTGTCAATTCCGCCCGATAAAAGCAGCATCGCCTTCCCGCCGGTTCCCACCGGCATTCCGCCGGGTCCCGGAAGAACCTGCGAATATACATAAGCCTGGTTCCGGATCTCAACTACAATCCGCTCCATCGGATTACGCACATCAACCCTGGCATTCGGAAATCTCCCTAACAGATACTCTCCCATTCCGGCGCAGATCTCCGGGGATGTCACCGGGTACTGCTTATCGGCGCGCTTGGCCTCTACCTTGAAGGTAAACTCCCGATCGCCGTACACCTCCTTTACGAAATCCCCCACCTTCCCAATCAGGTTATCCCAGGCCGGATTCTCAATCACACAGACCGGACAGATGGCCGATACCCCGAACACCTTCGAGAGAGCTTCCACCGTCTCATCATAATCATATTGCCCGGGACACTCGACATAGATCCTGCCCTGCTCCCTTAGGACGCGGTACTCCCCAATCTTGTCCAGATGATACTGAACCTGATCCCTTAAGGCATTCTCAAAAACCCAGCGGTTCTTCCCCTTGAGTCCGATTTCGGCATATTTAATTAAAAAAGCCTTATACAGCATAGTCTCTCCATTTCCGCGGCACATTTCCCCGCTTTTCTCTCTTATCTTCTTCGATACCGCCTGAGAACAGGCAGGAGCTTCCTTAAGCCGTCCAGCGCATAATCAATCTCCTCCGGTGTCGTATAGACAGAGAAGCTGAACCGGAGCGCGCAGTCGAGCAGCTCCTTCTTCACCCCGATTGCCTGAAGGGTCCCGCTTAAGGCAGGATGATTCGACGAGCAGGCCGATCCGGAGGAGACATAGATCCCAATCTCTTCCAGCGCGTGCAGCAGAACCTCGCTGCGCACCCCCGCAAATGCCGCGTTCACAATATGCGGCGCCGTCCGCTTGATATCCTTAAGATCCGGGCAGGCATTCACCGTTACGCCGTCTATCGCAAGCAGTCCCCGAATCAGACGTTCCTTCAGAAGATACAGCCTGGTAATCTTCTCCTCATGATCCGTATAGATCTCCCGGATTGCGGCAGATAAGCCCGCAATCGCGGGGACATTCTCCGTACCGGAGCGCATTCCCCTCTGCTGCCCTCCTCCGTAGAGGATCGGCTTTACCTTCACCCTGTCCCTGATATAAAGGAACCCGCTGCCCTTCGGCCCGTGTATCTTATGCCCGCTCACGGACAGCAGATCGATCCCCTCCTGCTTCGGACAGATCGTATACTTGCCGTAGGACTGAATCGCGTCAACATGAAAGAGCGTCTCCGGATTCTTCTGTTTTACAATTTCCGAAAGCGTCTTCAGATCCTGGACAGAGCCGATTTCGTTGTTCACATGCATTACGGACACCAGAATCGTATCATTCGTCAGTACCTTCTCAAGCTCGGAGGCGATCACCTGCCCTTCCGGGTCAACCGGCAGGAATGTTACCCGGAATCCGCATTCCTGGAGGAAGAGAACCGGATTCAGGACTGAGGCGTGCTCAATCGCCGTTGTAATAATATGATTCCCCGATCTGCGATTGGCAAGCGCCGCTCCGATTAATGCCATATTATTGGATTCCGTGCCTCCCGAGGTGAAGATAATCTCCTTGGGCTGTGCCTTCAATGACCTTGCCGCCGTCTCCGAAGCCTCTTTGACATATCGTTCCGCATCCATACCCTTTTTGTGCAGGGAGGAGGGATTGCCGTAGTCGGCGTTCATAACCTGTTCCATCACGCTTCTCACACTGTCCGTAACCCTTGTTGTCGCCGCGTTATCGAGATAGCTTTCCATTCTGATCCTGCCTTTCCGTTCTTACGCGCCGTCCTCCGCCTCCAGGCGCAGTTCTGTTTCATAACCGATCATAGAGAGTACGGCAAGAGAGGCCGTCTCCGTTCTAAGAATCCTTCTCCCGAGCGTAATAGGGGCAATCCCGTGCTCTCCGGCAAGAGAAACCTCCGAATCCTCGAACCCTCCCTCGGGTCCAATCAGGATTCCCGCCGTCTTACAGCCCGCGATTCTTGCCAGGGCCTCCTTCGTTGCTCTCATTCCCGATGCCTGTTCGTACGGCAGAATCGCGCAGTCCAAGGCAGCTGCTCTCTCTACGGCCTCCCGGAAGGTATGAACCCTCTCCACCTGAGGGATGATGCCCCTGCCCGACTGCTTTGCCGCGCTTTCTGCTATCGCCTGCCAGCGCTCTCTCTTCTTCTGCTCTCTCTTCTCATCCTCCAGGCGCACAACGGACCGCGCCGTCATCACCGGAATGATGCCCGCGGCTCCCAGCTCCACACATTTTTGAATAATGAATTCCATCTTATCCTTCTTAGGAAGGCCCTGAAACAGATA
>CALWGS010000180.1 GCA_944380155.1 uncultured Lachnospiraceae bacterium | reverse complement strand
AGACTCCCTGAGTCCCGGATGAGACCTTGGCCTTCGTTTCATCGGCTCCGGGTCCTATCGGCTCCTGCTCATAATTGCCTCTTCCCTGATGCCCCGCGTCTATGGCAATCACGGCAGATGCCTGAATCTCCTCCGACCCGCCGGACTGTTCCTCCGGCTCTGTGGAGGCTTCTGTTGTCGGTTCGGTTGTAACTTCTGCCGTCGGTTCGGTTGTCTGAGCCCCGGTTGTCTCCTCCGGCTGCGTTGTCTCTTCCCGGCCTGTTGTCCCCTGAGCCTGCGTCGTCTCTTCCTGCTGTATCGTCTCCTGATCCTCTGTCCGGCTTTCCTGCTGTGTCGCCTCCTGAGTCTCTGTCTGGCTTTCCTGCTGTGTCGTTTCCTGATCCTCTGTCAGACTTTCCTGTTGGGTTGTCTCCTGATCCTGTGCTGCTGCTCCCTCCTGCGTCTCTTTCTCTCCTGATACAGATTCATCCGTATTTCCCTGCGTATCGGACGTACTGCTGCCCGAAACTTCTCTGCGCGAATCAAGAATATGTGAGATCAGGACGCTCCCTCCGGCCAAAATCACCAGCAGGACCAGCACACCTATAATGAGTTTCCTCTTATCTTTCACATCGATACCTCCTCCTATCATTTGTTGCAGCCGGTCAACACCTGCTTCAATAGCATTATAGAAAATAATCCTTTGAATAGCAAGGGATTTCTGTCTGAATCACAAAATATACCTTCCTGTGCTGCACGGATATTGACAGAATGGGGCTGGCGTATTATGATACACATGGGTTCCGAATGCCGCGGCTGCAGGATCCCGAATTTATCTATCTGCTGGGGGAGCCGCGGCTGAGAGGTGTGTGTATTCACACTGACCCTTATTACTTGATCCGGTTAATACCGGCGTAAGGAAGCATCGTTTCAGTCCCTCCATGCGTACAAAGGAGGTTGTCTATGTTCCTAAGTATCTTCGCCAACGCCGTCGATGACGGATACGGCGGCATCATCTATGAGCCTACCCTGCTCGGCTATACAGCCCTCATTATCGTGATGATTGCTCTTCTGCTGCTGGCTGCCTTTCTCAGCGGTAAATCAGACAAAGGCGGGCACGCCTTCAGCACCAGGCAGCTGGTATTCTCCGCGCTCTCCATCGCACTCGCGACCACAATGAGCTTCCTGAAGCTGTTCGATATGCCGATGGGCGGATCCGTGACTCTGTTCAGTATGCTGTTCATCACCCTGATCGGATACTGGTACGGCCCCAAAATCGGGATTGTCTCCGCAGTCGCGTATGGTTTCCTTCAGTTAATTCTGGATCCTTACATTTTGAGTATTCCTCAGCTGTTCGTCGATTATATCTTCGCCTTTGGCGCTCTCGGCCTGTCAGGAATCTTCTCGCGAAACAAAAACGGCCTGATCCTGGGTTATCTCGCCGGCGTACTGGGACGCTTCGTATTCGCGGTTCTCTCAGGCGTCATCTTCTTCGCTTCCTCTGCGGAAGGCACGGGTATGACTCCTCTTGTCTATTCCATCGCCTATAACGGCAGCTACCTTGCCGCAGAGGCCGCCATTACCCTGATTCTGCTCTGTCTTCCGCCGGTCCGCGCCGCAATCGCGCAGGTAAAACGGATCGCCGTACAGGCCTGACGATCAGATCCGAAACCACCGGATTCTGATACAGATGACATGAGACTGCCAAAACATGCTAACATGCTCTGACAGCCTCATGATTCTTTGATATTCAAACACGCTCCATGCCGCTGCGGCCGCTATCCTTCCATCAAGGCAAAATAACCTTCTTAAAGCTCTTCTTCCCGCGCTTTACCACGATTCCGCTCTTTAACTGCTCCGTGGTGTAGCTTGCCGCAATGTCGGATACCTTTTCTCCGTCCACGCTCACGCCGCCCTGCTGCACATTTCTCCTGGCCTCCGAGCGGGACGCGCAAAGACCGGACTTATGAACGATGGTTACAATATCGACAAGGCCGTCCTTCACATCCTCCTCTGTCAGCTCTGCCGTGGGCATATTCTCGGCATCTCCGCTTCCAAACAGGGCCCGCGCGCTCTCCTGCGCCTTCTTCGCCTCCTCCTCACTGTGGACCAGCTTGGTCAGCTCATAGGCCAGAATCTCCTTGGCCTGATTCAACTGGCTTCCCTCCCAGGCCGCCATCTCCTCGATCTGCTCCAGTGGAAGGAAGGTCAGCATCCGCAGACATTTGATCACATCCGCGTCATCCACATTTCTCCAGTACTGGTAAAACTCGTAGGGAGAGGTCTTCTCCGGATCCAGCCAGACAGCGCCCTTGGCCGTCTTGCCCATCGTGTTGCCCTCGGAATTCAGGAGCAGCGTAATCGTCATCGCGTGCGCATCCTTCCCAAGCTTTCTGCGGATCAGCTCCGTTCCCCCAAGCATATTCGCCCACTGATCATCTCCGCCGAACTGCATATTGCAGCCGTATTTCTCATACAGCATCAGGAAGTCGTAGCTCTGCATGATCATGTAATTGAATTCCAGGAAGGTCAGTCCCCTCTCCATACGCATCTTGTAACACTCGTGCGAGAGCATGCGGTTCACACTGAAATGCACTCCGACATCCCTCAGCAGCTCGATGTAGTTCAGATTCATCAGCCAGTCCGCGTTATTTACCATCAGCGCCTTGCCGTCAGAGAAATCAATGAAACGGCTCATCTGCTTCTTAAAGCACTCGCAGTTATGGTTGATGGTCTCAACCGTCATCATCTGCCTCAAATCGCTCCGTCCCGAAGGATCTCCGATCATGGCCGTTCCTCCCCCAATTAAGGCAATCGGCTTATTCCCGGCCATCTGCAGGCGCTTCATCAGACACAGCGCCATAAAATGTCCCACATGAAGGCTGTCCGCCGTGGGATCAAATCCGATGTAGAAGGTTGCCTTCCCCTCATTCACCATCTTACGGATTTCTTCTTCATTCGTTACCTGGGCAATCAGCCCGCGGGCAACCAGTTCGTCATATACCTGCATACATTCGCTCCTTTACCAATCAGAAGACGCCGCCCCGGATTCCCTGTCAAAGATACCGCTCGGGCTCTCCTGTCATCAATAAAAAAAGCTCCCGCCCCTGTTAAAGGACGGAAGCCAGGTTCCGTGTTACCACCTTTCTTCACGGCACGCTCACGCCTGCCGCCTTATCGGGTACGCCATGATACCCTGCACGATAACGGGTGCTCCCGTCTCCTCCTACTAACCGTCCGCGCGTCACGGGTTCAGAGGGAAGCTCCAAGAGGTATTCATGATTCCGTTCCCCCGCGCCTCTCATCAGCCGGCTGCTTTCTGTGGATTCCGGGAATCACTACTTAATCTTTTCTTCGCCTGTCAGCATACGGTCATTATAAAGAAAAGATTCTGAAATGTCAATTGGTTTTTTGAAAGTTTGGGATATGGGAGTGCTTCTCATTGATTTCTCTGCTTTCTCTTTCGCATGATCACCCCGGCCGCTCCCCCCGCCGCAGCCACAACCACGCAGATAACCGGCACAACCCATCCTCTCGAAGAGGCCTGCTGTTCCTCGGACTCCATATCATCCGCTTCCGCTGAAGCATTCAGGAAGTCAGCCGCCTCATCCGGCACAGGAATTGCTATAGCCAGCAAATCATTCTCCGCATAGGTTCCGGCTTCTCTGTCAAGCCACTCGGAGGACAGGCAGGCCATCAGAACCGTTCCTTCCGAATCCATTGCCGCATGGATCCCGTGCAGCATGGTTCCGTTCTGCAGATAGGTTCCAACTTCTCCATACGCGCCGGTTTCAGGATTCCGGAATACTCCGTCAAGCCGGACATTGCCCTCTTCTTCCGCCTGTGTCCAGTACAGGAATTCCAGGGTTCCGTTGGATACGACTTCCGCAGAATCCGGAATTCCGTTCTCCTCCTCGGAGTCCCCGGACCTGTCCGCGGGCGGATTCACGGCCGGCATTCCAAAACCGGCGGTTCGAAGAAGGAACTCTTCCTCCCATTCGCCGGAAGCAGACAAAATCTCCGATTCCGATATCTCCCACGCGCCGTCCCGATACACTGCCTCGTACCCCCGGTTCTCCCCATTCTGAAACAGCAAGTCTCCGCTGTCATTCGAAACCCAGCAGGCCGATACCACGCCGTCCTGCACGGACAAGGTCTGCATCCCGCAGTACCCTTCGATTCCCTCCGACAGATCCGTAATGCTCTGTACCTCTCCATTCTTCAATACGGCCGCGTAAATATCCATGGATTGAGCATATTCCTCCGGCACTGTCCCCGCCGAAAACTCCCGATCTGAATTCTGCCAGAGCAGATATACCGTATCCTCCACGGCAGCCGCGCGCGGGGCATAATCCGCCGTTCCGTCATCCAGAACGGGAAGCGGACTGCTCCATCCTCCGTCCTCATACACGGAAGACACCAGCATATATCGGTTCATTTCCTCCCGCTCGGAATCATCTGCCAGCCAGAACAGAGTCGTCTGCCCGGTATAGATGCCGGACGCATCAAAGCCGCCCGATCCGCTCGGAACAATGCAGGGATCGGCGCTGCTGCCGGATTCTTCGACAACCGGAGTCCCATCCTGCGATAACGCGGCGTCCGGGTGGAATTCCTGGCTGCCCTCCTGAGCCGTTCCCGTTTCGTCCCGTCCGAGGAAGCGGACGACCGGATCCGGAATCACCGGATCCTCCTCGATTACCGGATAATACTGCCAGTGGAACCCTTCCCAGCTTCGCTCAAATCCAAGCAGCTTAATCTGGGTCCGCAGATGGCCGTTCAGCCTTACAAAGTCCTCAAAGACACTGACTCCGTTCGCAAGCTCTGCAGTCAGATCAAAGCGGACGCCTCCCGTCGCTTCCGCTTCAAGCTCTGCCTCAAGCCTGCCCAGACGAAACGTAGTCCCAAGCTTCGCTCCAAGATAGGCATAAGCCATGCCCGAACAATTCACAATCGGAATCAGCTTCAGCTGCCCGTTCTCCTGGACTCCCAGCAGACGGATCGACGGAACCAGCTCCCCTTCCACTCCCGCGATCACTCCGCCGAGATTTCCCGAGAGCTCCACCGATGCCTCCACATCGGCACTGCGCAATTCCAGCCTTCCCGTCTCCCCGTCCCAGAACGCCTGAATCTCTCCGCTCAAATCGATCACGCCGTCAAAGAGCATCTGGACAAATCCATCCATCTTCAAGGTTCCGGCATAATAGCCCGTCTCCGGATCTCTTTGAAGAATCACCGTCTCCGGCAGAAGATCCCCGACCCGGAGCGGAAACGTAAGGAAGCTCGCGCTTTCCTCCAAATCAGCAGCTACCGGTCCGAACGCTTCTCCCAGGAATTCCGCCGCCGCAATGGGAACCCGGAATTCGTCCGGCACCCTGCTTAACTCCACCACCACGGTATCCGTCAGCGCAAGGGCGGATGCCTCCTGCTCTCCGCTCTGATATCCGTCCCGTACCGCATAAATTGTGATCATGCCGTCAAGGTGAAAATCCGGCACTGTCACCGTAACGATCCCCGTACCGTCCGTCTCGCCGGAGAAGACACCTCCCCGTACCTGTACGCCTTCCACGGGAGCCTGCGACTCCTCATCCACAATCTTCACGGACAGGGTATGCTCCCCGCAGGCCGCCATGATGCAGGTATCACAGTACCCGGAAGTGTTCCCCAGGGTAGAAATTCCGCAATGGATGCAATATGGGGCCGGCATGATCCAGTCAACATAGCTGTATCGGTCCCGCTGCTCCGCCCAGCAGCCATAGCATCTCGTATCCTCCGCCCAATCCCCTTCTCTTGCAAACAGCGGCTCCCCGCACTCGGAGCAGGAACCCGTCACCGGCTGCAGGTAAAGCGCCTCCGGAACCTGTCCGCTTCCCTGTGCCTGAATAAATGCCGCCCCGCAGACAGCCGCGAAAAGCAAAAGAAGAAATCCACAGATTCGAACCCTATCCTTCCGCCTCATCCCATTCCCCTTTCTTCTCCTCTATTTGGTCTGCTTTTTATACATGGACAGCAGCCTGTCCAGATAGAC
>CALWGS010000179.1 GCA_944380155.1 uncultured Lachnospiraceae bacterium | reverse complement strand
CCTTCCGTCATTCGTTCAGCCTTACGGCTGATTCTGGCTCTATTATAACCCCGGCCCTTTTTCCTGTCTAATGCCTATCTTTTATTATCATCCATGCGATTCCTGTATCGGGAGAGGCGGCTGCCGGAAGGAAGTTGAACGCTGCGTTCCGGAGGTGCTGCGGAAAGGATCAGAGCGCCGATAAGTCAATCGTCCTCTCCGCGATTCTCTGCGCGAGATGCCGGTTGTGCGTCACTGCAAGAATCCCCATTCCGCGGCTCTCTGCTTCTTTCAGAATCACATTCCAGATCTGAGCCTGCGTAATCACATCCAGCATGGTGCTGATTTCATCACAGATCAGATACCCGGCTCCGCTCATCAGCGCCCGGGCCACACAGAATCTCTGCAGCTCCCCGCCGGAGAGCTCACGCGGAAACCGGGTCAGCCATTCCCGCTCGATCCCAAACGCCTTCAGCATATCCTCCCGGATCCTGCCGCTCTCTTCCAGGACGCGCCCAAGCCTCCAGCGAGGGTTAATGGCCTGCTCGGGATGCTGGCAAATGAGCTGGACCGGACAGATTCCCTTCTTCGGCAGCGGCTGCCCGTCCAGCAGGACCTCTCCTTTCACCGGCTTCCTGTAACCGGCCAGCAGCATAGCCAGCGTCGTCTTGCCGTAGCCGCTCGGAGCAAATAACGCCACACGCTCCCCCTTACGAAGGCTAAGAGAACAGTCCTTTAAAATCCATGGCTGCTTCGGGCCGTAGCGGAACGAAAGATTCCTTGCTTCAAGCGCCATGATAACACCTCACTTCTCCGCCTCTGACTTCACGCACCGGCGGAACGGCTTTCTCACACTCCCCGGTCCGGTACGGACAGCGCGGTGCGAAGACACATCCCTTGGGCAGATTTCCCGCATAAGGCTGGAAGCCGTCAATCGGCAGGAAGCCGTTCTGAGGCAGCGCCCTCCACAGGGCTTTGGAATAAGGATGGCGCAGCTGATCCGGTCCTGCCTTAAAATCAGCGGCCGGCGCGATCTCCACCGTAGTCCCCGCATAGAATACGGCGATTCTGTCAGCAAATTCAAATGCCAAATCAATATCATGCGTAATCAAAATCACGGCCCTGCCCTCATCCGCCATTTCACGGAACATCCGAAGCGCTTCCAGCGCCTGGTCAAGGCTCATTCCGGGCGTCGGCTCATCCGCGATCATCAGCTCTGCGTCCGCAAGCAGCGCGGTAGAGACCAGAACCCTCCTTGCCATGCCCCCGGAGAGCTGGAACGGGTACAGACGCTCCGTCTTCTCCGGAAGTCCGAACCGTTTGAACAGACTTCTTCTCCTCTCTGTCTGTCTGGGCCTGCGGTAACCGTCCGCCTGTGCTCCCACCTTCATTAACGGATCCAGGAAGGCAACAGACTGGGGTACCAGCGCGATTTCCCGCCCCCGAAGCTCCTCCTGGCGTTTTGGCGTCAGCTCCTCTCCCCGGTAGCGCAGATGTCCCTCTACCGAAGCGTTGCCCGGCAGGATGCCAAGGATAGCAGAGGCCAGCAGGCTTTTGCCGGAGCCGGAGGAACCGGCAACGGCTACAATCTCCCCCGGGCGCACTGTCAGGCGCAGGTTCGAAATCACCCGCAGATCTGCCTGTTCCAGACCGTGCCGGTACATCCGGAAGGAAACGGATAAATCCTGAATCTCCAGTAATGCTTCTGCGCTTTGCTTCATATGACCTCCTTACTCCTGTGCGCTGTACGGGTCAAGAATCATCCGCAGATGCTCTCCCAGCCGATCGATCAGCAGCACAACCAGTACCAGCGTAAGACCCGGCAGCACGGCGGACCACCACATCCCGGTTGAGAGATACCGCATACTCTCCGAGAGAATCAGTCCGATCGCCGGCTGCTCGGGCGGCAGTCCGAATCCAAGAAAGGAAACCGATGCCTCATGCAGAATGGCATGCGGGAACATCAGAATCAATCCCACCAGGAACTGAGGCGCCAGATGCGGCAGAAGGTGATGAATCAGAATCCATCCGCCGGACTTCCCAAGTCTTCGGGATACGGCAATATACTGCTGAGAACGAAGCGAGAGAACTTCCCCCCGAATCAGGCGCGCCAGACTGCACCAGTGCGTCGCCGCGATTCCCGCGAACAGTCCGGTCACTCCCCGTCCCAGGGCAAATGAGATCAGAATAATGAGGATCGTGTGAGGGACACTCATCACAAGATCAATCAGCCAGTTAATCGCCGCGTCCACATGGCGGGATCCCGCTGCCGCCGCGATTCCAACCAGAACGGCAATCCCCGCGCTGATGCATGAGGCGGCAATCCCAATCGTCATGCTGACGGCCAGTCCTTTCAGGGTCCGCATGAACAGATCTCTTCCAAGCGCGTCCGTCCCGAACGGATGCGAAAGCGACGGCGGCTGTCCGGCATCCAGGAAATTGCCCGCCGCGGCATCCTCCGGAATGAAGATTCCAAGCGCATAAATGATCATTAATATAAAACCGGCCAGGGCAGCCAGAATCAGAGCTCTGGTACGGCGATTTCTATGTTTCATCCGTCCGCCTCCTGTATTCTGGGATCCACGACCGAATAAAGCAGGTTGGCAATCAGGTTGCCTGCGCTGACGAAGAGCGCGGAGAACAGCGTGATGCCAAGAAGCAGCGGTACATCCGAATTCAGTCCCGCATCGACCGCCGCGCTTCCAAGTCCCGGATAACTGAACACCTGCTCCGCCATCACGGAGCCTCCGAACAGCTCCGCAAAGGATGCGAACTGCAGGGTCAGCGCGGGCAGGAGGATGTTCCTGAGTCCATGTCTGCGAAGGATGGAGCCCCTGCTCTCGCCCCTGGCCTTCGCGAACAGAACATAATCGCTGTTATATACATCAATCAGCTTCTGGCGCGTGTGCAGCGCGATATTTGCAAATGACATCAGGCTTAAGGTCAGCGCGGGCAGGATCAGATGATATAGCCTCTGCCAAATCGTCACATCCTGGCTCAACACGCCGATGGGCGCGGAGAATCCGATGGGAAACAGCCCAAGCCAGACGGAAAAGATCAGAAGAAAAACCAGTCCGAGCCAGAATGTCGGAACCGAGCTTAAGATATAGCATATCTTCTTCAGGATCCGATCCGGGCACCGGTTCTGGTACGTTCCCATCACGCAGCCAAGAACGAATCCAATCACTCCGGACAGCACCCACGCGCAGAACATCAGCGCCAGAGAATTCACAAAGCGTTCGCCGATGATATCCGCAACCGGCCTGCGGTAGAGAGAGGATACTCCCAGATTCCCCTGCAGAACATCCGCAAGCCATCCAAGGTATCGCTCAACCGGCGGCTCATTCACCCCCCAATACGCTTCGATTTCGGCTCTCTGCTCCGGCGAAACGGCGGTTCCAAGCCCTGATATATATTGCTGAACCGGATCGATCGGCGACAGAGTGACCAGGGCAAAGGAAAGAATGCTGAC
>CALWGS010000178.1 GCA_944380155.1 uncultured Lachnospiraceae bacterium | reverse complement strand
CAATCGAGCGGGAGAGCAAGAAGCTGGATCTGCAGGAGAAGCAGCTCAAGGATACGGATAAACGGGAGAAATATAAGGTCTACGGCGAGCTTCTGACAACCTACGGCTACGGTGCCGAGCCCGGGGCGAAGTCGCTTCGCGTTCTGAATTATTATACGGGCGAAGAGATGGATATTCCGTTAGATCCGCAGCTGACCGCGATTGAGAACGCCAGGAAGTATTTTGAGCGGTATTCCAAACTGAAGCGCACCTTTGAGGCGCTGACCGTTCATACCGCGGATACGAAGGATGCGCTGGCCCACCTGGAATCCATCCGGACGGCTCTGGATATCGCAGTGAAAGAAGAGGATCTGGTTCAGTTAAAGGAAGAACTGACCGAATACGGCTATATCAAACGGCATTACGCCGCGGGCCAGGCCGGGAAGAAGGCGAAGAAGCCAAAGATTGTCAGCCGCCCCTTCCACTACCTGTCTTCCGACGGCTTCCATATGTATGTCGGCAAGAATAACTACCAGAATGACGAGCTGACCTTTGAATTCGCAAACGGCAGCGATTGGTGGTTCCATGCCAAGGGTATTCCCGGCTCCCATGTCATCGTCCGGACAGAGGGAAAGGAACTTCCCGACCGCGCCTATGAAGAAGCAGGCCGCCTTGCGGCCTATTATTCCAAGGGAAGGGATTCCGATAAGGTTGAGATTGACTACCTCGAGAAGAAAAATGTCAAGAAACCGAACGGCGCGAAGCCCGGCTTCGTGGTCTATTATACGAATTATTCCCTGATTGCAAGCCCGGACATATCAGGGCTGACCGAAATTACCGACCCTTAAACAGACTGCCGGAAGGTCGTACCATTCTGATACGGAACCTTCCGGCAGAATCATTCACAAGGAAAGGAGATACACCATGATTACCGCAGATTTTCACAACCACACGGAGTTTTCCTCCGATTCACATACCCCGGCGGAGGAACAAGTCCGGGCCGCCGTCAAGGCAGGCTTAAAACAGCTTTGCATCACGGATCATATGGATCGAAACTATCCCAATCCATCCGAAGGGACCTTCGAGTTCGATCCGGTGCGCTATTTTGACTCTCTTATGGTATTAAAAAACCGGTACTTAAGCCAGATCGAGCTTCTCGTCGGAATCGAGCTGGGCCTGCGCAGCGAACCTGAGATCAAATCGGAGATCCGGGACGATTATAATGCCCTGGTGTCGGAATATCCGTTCGATTTTGTCATCGGATCGTCCCATGTCGTGGAAGACTGCGATCCGTACCTGCCCGAATACTGGGAGAAGCGCTCCCTGCACGGCGGGCTGTTCGAGTATTTTGAAAGCATTGCCGAGAACGCGGAGTGGTATTCCTGCTTCGATGTGTATGGACATCTGGATTACATCCTCCGATATGCCCCGGGTCCGGTGAGGGACTACCGGTACGAGGACTTCAGGGATATCACCGATCGCGCCCTGCGCGCCCTGATTCACGCCGGGAAGGGAATTGAGCTCAATACCGCGGGCCTCCGTTCGCTGTCCTATCCCCACCCGAAAAAGGAGCTTCTGCTGCGCTACCGCGAGCTCGGGGGTGAGATCATCACCGTCGGATCGGATGCTCATACCCCGGATCTCCTCTGCTATGAATTCGGCAGGGCCGAAGAATATCTGAAGGAATGCGGCTTCCGCTACTATACCATATTCCGGAACAGAAGGCCGGTCATGCAAAAACTTTAAGGACTATCCGGCAATCACCCCTCCGCCCGCCACATAATCTCCGTCATACAACACAACGGCCTGTCCGGGCGTAACGGCCCGAACCGGCTCATGGAAGATCACCCTCATGCCGTCCCTGCCTTCCATCACCACATGGCAGGGCGTGCCCTGATGGCTGTAGCGCACCTTTGCCGTCAGCGTCCGCCCCTCAAACTGTGTCAGGGCCATATACTGAATCCGCTCCGCATAGAGGCTGTCCGAGAACACGGACCTGTCCGTGCCGAGCACCACTTCATTCGTATCCGGGCGAATCTCCGTTACGAAAGCCGGCCGCCCCAGCGCAATTCCAAGCCCCTTCCTCTGTCCGACCGTAAAATGCGTAATCCCTGGATGCTTCCCGAGAACCCTTCCGTCCACATCTACAAAGTTGCCGGGCACATCCTTCTTCCCCGTATACTCTTCAATGAACGCCGCGTAATCATGATCGGGGATGAAGCAGATCTCCTGGCTGTCCGGCTTGTCCGCTACAGGCAGACCATACTCCGATGCCATGCGGCGGATCTCCTCCTTGGTATAATCCCCCGCAGGCATCAGGGTATGCGCAAGCTGATCCTGAGTGAGAGAGTACAGGGCATAGGTCTGATCCTTTGCCTGCGTCTTGGAGCGGCGCAGGGCGTACCGCCCATTGTCGAGGTATTCGATCCTCGCGTAATGCCCGGTTGCAATTGCATCTGCCCCCAAGGCCATCGACTTCTTTAACAGGGACTCCCACTTCACGAGCCGGTTGCAGGCAATGCACGGGTTCGGGGTTCTTCCCTTCCTGTACTCCCCGACAAAATAATCGATTACATTCTTCCGGAACTCCTCCCGGAAGTTCATCACATAATGCGCGATTCCAATCCGAGCCGCCACCCGTCTTGCATCCTCCGCCGCGCTTAAGCCGCAGCATCCGCCCGTTTCCTCCGCTTCCTTATCCTCCGGCCAGATCTGCATGGTCACGCCGATCACATGGTATCCCGCTTCCTTCAGCAGACAGGCGGCCACGGAGGAATCCACGCCGCCCGACATTCCCACTACTACTGTTCGCTTCTGATTCGTCATCCCGGATTCCCCTTAATAGTCCTCGCCTTCCTCTTCCTCTCCTTCGTGAATATCTGACTTCGGCTTCTCAAGCCCCTCAATCTCAATCCCGTTCTTCTGCGTGTAATCCCAGAGAGCCGCGTGAATCGCCTCCTCCGCAAGCAGGGAGCAGTGCACCTTAACCGGCGGCAGGCCGTCAAGCGCCTCCATCACCGCCCGGTTCGTCACCTGAAGCGCCTCATAGATGGTCTTGCCCTTCACAAGCTCCGTTGCCATGCTGCTCGTTGCTACCGCCGCGCCGCAGCCGAAGGTCTTAAACTTCACATCCCGAATCACCTGATTCTCATCAATATCCAGATAAATTCTCATAATATCCCCGCACTTCGCGTTGCCCACTGTACCGACCCCGCTCGCGTTCTCGATCTCCCCGACGTTCCTCGGATTACTGAAATGATCCATTACCTTTTCGCTGTACATAATCTTGTTCCTTTCTGTTCTTTGATTATCTGATGGCAGATTATATTAATGCCGTGAATTCTTCCTCATAAAATCTTCATAAAGCGGAGACATGGAGCGGAGCTTCTCAACGATCTCCTTAATCTGATCCGCCGTATACCGCAGCTCCTCCTGCGTGGTATCCTCGCTTAAGGTCAGCCGGAGCGAGCCGTGCGCGATCTCATGCGGAAGCCCGATTGCAAGCAGCACATGACTGGGATCCAATGAACCTGAGGTACAGGCAGAGCCGCTGGAAGCCGCAATCTTCTTCATATCCAGCATAATCAGGAGGGATTCCCCCTCAATGAACTGGAAGCTGAAGTTCGCGTTATTGGGAAGGCGCATCCTTCTGTGCCCGTTCAGCCTGGCATAGGGAACCTCCTTCAGAATCGTATCAATGAACGCATCCCGCAGGACCGTCTCCTTCGCGCTCCGCTCCTCCATGGTATCCATGGCGATTCTGACCGCTTCTCCAAACCCCACAATCCCGGGCACATTCTCCGTCCCCGCTCTCCGCTTCCTCTCCTGCGCGCCTCCGTGAATGAAAGAGCGCAGCTTCAGCCCCGTCCGGATATACAAAAAGCCAATCCCCTTCGGGCCGTTCAGCTTATGCGCGCTTGCGCTGAGCATATCAATGTGATACTCATCCACGTGAATAGGGAGCTGTCCGTACGCCTGCACGGCATCCGTATGAAAGAGAATCCCTCTCTCCTTCGCGATCTCTCCGATCTCCTTCACAGGCTGAATGGTTCCAATCTCATTATTGGCGAACATCACGGAGATTAGAATCGTATCCGGACGGATGGCCGCCTTCAGCCGATCTAACTGAATGATTCCATTCTCATCCACATCCACATAAGTAACCTCGAATCCTCTCTTCTCCAGATACTCACAGGTATGAAGCACCGCATGATGCTCAATCTTCGATGTAATGATATGCTTCCCTTTCTTCTCGTACGCCTCTGCCGCTGCAATCAGCGCCCAGTTATCCGACTCGGTTCCTCCCGCCGTAAAATAAATCTC
>CALWGS010000177.1 GCA_944380155.1 uncultured Lachnospiraceae bacterium | reverse complement strand
GGAAGGATCTGTCGAAGGACAGGCCGATTGCCGTTCTGACGCCGACGGGAGATCTGGTCTATCCGCTGTCCCAGCATATCGGGGCGCCTGCTGCCCCGCTGGTTGCCAGAGGGGACAGGGTGCTTGCCGGGCAGAAGATCGCGGAGGCGCAGGGGGCGGTCTCTGCCTGTGTGATCAGCTCCGTATCCGGCGTGGTCAAGGCGATTGAGCCGAGAATGACGGTCTCCGGGGCAGAGTCATTATCCATTGTAGTGGAGAATGATAATGAGTATAAGACCGTTGAGGGACTGGGCGAGAAGAGGAATTATAAGAAGCTCTCAAAGGAGCAGATTCGCTCGATCATAAAGGAGGCCGGTATCGTCGGCATGGGAGGAGCCGGATTTCCGACTCATGTTAAGGTGACGCCGAAGAGGGATGACGCGATTGATTATGTGATTGTAAACGCGTCGGAGTGTGAGCCGTACCTGACGTCGGATTACCGGATTATGATGGAGTATCCCGCGCTTGTGGCGGAAGGGCTGCGGATTGAGATGAGCTTATTTCCGAACGCGAAGGGGATTATTGCGGTGGAGGATAATAAGGCGGATGCGGCGGCAAAGCTGAGGGAGCTTACGGCAGGAGATCCGAATATTGAGGTGAAGCTGCTTAAGACCAAGTATCCGCAGGGAGCAGAGCGCCAGTTAATCTATGCCGTCTCAGGTCGTAAGATTCACGCTTCAATGCTGCCGGCGGATGCGGGATGTATTGTAAATAATGTGGATACGGTTGTGTCGATCTATTATGCGGTGGCGGAGAGTACCCCTCTGTTCCGCAGGATTATTACGGTGACGGGGGATGCCGTTGCCAATCCGCAGAACTTCTGGGTTCGGACGGGGACAAGCTACGCGTGCCTGGCCGAGGCTGCGGGAGGCTTCACAGTGAAGCCGGAGAAGCTGATATCCGGCGGCCCGATGATGGGACAGGCGATGTTTACGCTGGATGTTCCGGTTACGAAGACAAGTTCGGCTCTGCTGGCCTTTACGAAGGATGAGGCGGCCCGGTATGAGGAGGGGCCCTGTATCCGCTGCGGGCGCTGTGTTTCGGTCTGTCCCGAACGGCTGGTTCCGCAGAAGATGATGGAGGCAGCCGAGAATTCGGACAGCGGGTGGTTCGAACGGCTCAACGGCATGGAGTGCTTTGAATGCGGCTGCTGTACCTATGTCTGTCCGGCCAAGAGAAGGCTGACGCAGGCGTTCCGGCAGATGAGAAGAAGTATTCTGGACACAAGGAAGAAAACATAACGAAAGAGGGGATTCATTTATGGACTTATATCATGTATCCGCTTCGCCGCATACAAGGGATAAGGCAACTACGGGCCGGATTATGGCGGACGTGGCAATCGCTCTGATTCCGGCAAGCGCGTTCGGAGTGTATTATTTCGGATTGAATGCGCTTGTGATTCTGTGTGTTTCCGTGCTGACCTGTGTGCTGACGGAGTATCTGTATGAGAAATGGATGAAGAAGGAGCAGACGCCCTATGAATGCAGCGCCCTGGTAACGGGACTGCTGCTTGGGATGAATCTGCCTGCGGGGGTGCCGCTGTGGATTCCCGTGATTGGAGGGATTTTTGCGATTCTTGTGGTGAAGCAGTTATACGGCGGCCTCGGGCATAATTTTATGAATCCGGCGCTTGCGGCAAGATGCTTCCTGTTGATATGCTTTGCGGCGCGCATGACGGATTTTGAAGTGACTGCGCTGGCGGATTCGGGCGCGTCCTCGGATACCGCCTATCTGCTGCTGAACGGAGCGGCCGGAGTGGACGGAATATCGGGGGCTACGCCGCTTGCGGTTTTGAAGGAGGGCGGGACTCCGGATCTGGCTGATATGTTCTTTGGCTGGACCGGCGGAACGATTGGAGAGACCAGCGCGCTGATGATTCTGATTGGAGCGGCTTATCTGCTGATTCGCAGGGTGATCTCGATTCGAATTCCCCTGACCTATATTCTGACGGTTGTAGTCTTCGCGCTCTGCTTTGGCGGGCGCGGGGCGGATGTATCGTATCTGCTTGGGCAGGTGCTTGGCGGGGGATTGCTGCTTGGCGCGTTCTTCATGGCGACGGATTATGTAACAAGCCCCATCACGCCCGCAGGACAGATTGTGTTCGGAGTTCTGCTCGGGGTGTTCACGGGGATCTTCCGTATCTTTGGAGGAAGCGCGGAAGGGGTGTCCTACGCGATTATATTCTGTAATCTGCTGGTGCCGCTGATTGAGAAGGCGACGATGCCTGCGGCGTTCGGCTGTAAGAGAAGGAGGAAGAGATAATGGCTGAGAATCTGGCGGCAGGCAGGAAGGAATCCAGGAAGGAATCCTCGCTGCTTAAGGATGCGCTTGCCCTGTTCGTGATTACGCTTGTCGCGGCTGCTGCGCTTGGGTTCGTGTACGAGCTGACGAAGGATACGATTGCGGAGCGGGAGAGGCAGGAGAAGGAAGCTGCTTATCTTGCCGTGTGCCCGGGAGCGGCGCAGATTGCGGAGGATGCCGGAGTGACTGCCATGGTGGGGCAGGCGGAGGAGATTCTGGCAGAGGGAGGATATACGGGGGCTATGATCAATGAAGCTCTGCTTGCGTACGATGAATCGGGCGAGGCGATGGGCTATGCGATCAATGTCAGCTCCATGAACGGCTACGGCGGCGAGATTGCGCTGTCCATGGGATATACGGCGGACGGCGTGCTGCTTGGAATACGTTTTACGACTCTGGACGAGACGGTCGGGCTTGGGGCGCGGGCTGATGAGGATGGCGAGGGCTCCTTTAAGGAACAGTTCACGAACCGGCAGGCTCAGAGCTTTACCGTGGTGAAATCAGAAGCGTCTGCCGATAATGAAATCAGCGCGATCAGCGGGGCGACCGTGACCTCGGAGGCCGTGGTCGAAGCGGTGAATGCGGGGATGTATTTTGCGGAGCGGATGCTTGAGAACAACACAGGAGGAATCGGGCAATGAACAAATATGTGGAACGTGTCTATAATGGTGTGATCAAGGAGAATCCGACCTTTGTGCTGATGCTTGGAATGTGTCCGACGCTTGCAGTGACGACCTCGGCGATGAACGGAATCGGGATGGGGCTTACGACGGCAGCGGTTCTTATCATGTCCAATATGCTGATCTCCATGCTTCGCAGGATGATTCCGGATAAGGTGAGGATGCCTGCGTTCATTGTGGTGGTCGCCTCCTTTGTTACGATTGTCCAGTTCCTGCTTCAGGCGTATCTTCCGGAGCTGAATGAGTCGCTTGGGATCTATATTCCGTTAATTGTAGTGAATTGTATTATTCTTGGAAGGGCGGAGGCGTATGCCTCGAAGAATCCGGTTGTCTTATCCATTCTGGACGGATTGGGAATGGGACTCGGCTTCACGGCGGGGCTTACGCTGATTGGCGCGGTCCGGGAGCTGCTTGGCAGCGGAAGTATATTCGGACTGCAGGTGATGCCGGACTCCTATGAGCCCCTGACCATTTTCATCCTTGCGCCGGGCGCGTTCTTCGTTCTGGCGATGCTGACGGCGATTCAGAATAAGCTGAAGCTGAAATCGGCGACGAATGGAGAGGGAGCGCAGGAAGGAGAGCGCCTGGCCTGCGGCGGAGGCTGCGCGCAGTGCGTCGGCAGGGTATGTGAAGCGAATCATGACAGGCTGAACGCGGCCACGGCAGATTCTAATGGGAAGAAGGAGGAGCAGAAATGACGGAGTTATTGCTTGTATTGGTCGGGGCAGCGCTGGTAAATAATGTGGTTCTGAGCCAGTTCCTTGGAATCTGTCCGTTCCTCGGCGTATCGAAGAAGACGCAGACGGCAGCCGGAATGGGCGCGGCGGTGATTTTCGTTATTACGATTTCCTCCGCGTGTACTTACGGGATCTATCAGCTGATCCTGGTACCGGCCGGGCTGGAGTACATGCAGACGATTGTATTTATCATGGTGATTGCGGCTCTGGTCCAGCTTGTGGAGATGCTTCTCAAGAAGAAGATCCCGTCTCTGTACCAGGCGCTCGGCGTGTATCTGCCGCTGATTACGACAAACTGCGCGGTGCTCGGCGTCGCGATTAATAATATTACAAGGGAATATAATTTTATCACCAGTGTCGTGAACGGATTCGGAACGGCGTCGGGCTTTCTGATTGCGATTGTGATTATGGCCGGAATCCGCGAGCGGATCGAACATAACCCGGTTCCGAAGGCGTTCCAGGGCTCGCCGATTGTGCTGATTACGGCGGGGCTGATGGCGATTGCGTTCTTCGGCTTCTCAGGCATTATTTAAGCGGCAGAGGCTTAGGGAAAGGAATGGGTACAGATATGATGAATCTGGTTGTTATGACGATACAGCAGCCGCTGCTTGCAATCAGTGCGGCAGGGATCGGGAAGGCGGCCGCGGTGGTCGGAATTACGGGTCTTATCATCGGGCTTCTGCTTGGAGCCGCCGCCAAGCTGTTCGCGGTGCAGACGGATGAGAGAGAGTCCAAAGTAAGGGAGCTTCTTCCGGGCAATAACTGCGGCGGCTGCGGATACGCGGGGTGCGACGGCCTGGCCGCGGCGATTGCGGCAGGGGAGGCTCCTGTGAATGCCTGCCCGGTTGCGGGCAGCAGCGTCCATGCGCAGATTGGCGGGATTATGGGACGGAAAGCCGAGGAGAAGGAGCGCATGACCGCGTATGTCAAATGCGCGGGAACCTGTGATCAGACCCGGCTGAAGTATCAGTATTACGGGATCGCGGACTGTAAGAAGCTTTCCGTGGTGCCGGGACGCGGGGAGAAGCAGTGCGCCTACGGCTGTATGGGCTACGGCTCCTGCGTGCGGGTCTGCGCGTTCGACGCGATTCATGTGAAGAACGGCGTCGCGGTAGTGGACAGGGAGAAATGCGTGGCCTGCGGGCGGTGTGTGTCGGAGTGTCCGAATCACCTGATCGAGCTGGTTCCGTACCGCGCACCTTACCGGGTTGCGTGCGGCAGCCATGCGAAGGGAAAAGAGGTCAGGCTGGCCTGCGACGCGGGCTGCATCGGCTGCGGAATCTGTGTGAAGCAGTGCGAGTCCGGAGCAATTACGCTCACGGATCAGCTTGCAAAGATTGATTACGCCAAATGCACGGGCTGTGGGAAATGTGCACAGAAATGCCCTGCCAAAATCATCCGGACGATTTTATAAAAATATAATACGATTATTGTGTGATTTGTGATATACTGATAGGAAATGGCGGCATCCAGGAGGAGAGAAAGGGAAAATCCAAGAGGAGAGTGCCTGGGAAGCGGCGAATATTGCATGGAGTGCTGCAGGGTGGAGAGAACAGGAGGGATACGGATGATATGTAAGGTATGCGGACGTGAGATCGCGAATGAGAACGCGAACTTTTGTGAATACTGCGGGGCGTCGGTGAGGGATACAGGGAATGCAGGCGGATACGCCGGATCGGGGTCGGGCGCGGCGCAGGGGAACCCTGTCTATGGCGGAGATCCCGCTTACAGCGGGGATTCCTTCTATGGGAGGAATGACTCTTACAGCAGGAGTTCGGATGCGTCCTCCGGGAAGCTGGATTCGTTCCTTGGGAGGATGAAGGAGGGGCTGGGTTATCCCGGCGAGGATACCCATATACAGTCCTCCAGGGAGAAGGAGCCGGTGATCGGATTCGGGAACTGGATGATTACCATGCTGCTTCCGCTGATACCGATGGTGGGCCCGCTGATCTATCTGGTGATGCTGTTCGTATGGGCGTTCGCCGGGACGAACAGGACAAAGAAGAACTGGGCCAGGGCAACGCTGATTATGCTGCTTCTCAGCATCTTCATGTTGATGAGCGTGTTCAGCAGCATCATGCCGGGCATGACAGAGAGTATGCTGGGAGAGAATCTGTTATAAGAGCAAGGGTTTGGTATGCAGGAAGGAGTATGAGTCAGGGATTCCTTCCTGCTTTTTTCATGAGAAAATCTGCGCCGGAGTTTTGGAGGTGAAGCTGGAAGTTGTTGTAATTTTGTGAGCTATTCCGATTTTTAAAAATTAATGAGAAATATAGACATTCTATGTCTGATTTTCAAGAATTAGATCATACAAAAGCAACAGAAAAACATAGATGAAAACAACTGTCAATACTTGAATTTTTACAAAAATTGGTTATAATAATATGTAAAAGAAAATGAATGTGAGGAGGCGCCTATGAATCATCAATTAGTGGAACGGCTGCGGAGCCTGATTGCAGAAAGCACGAATATTGTAGTTCTCGGCGGTGTCCGGGTGGAGGAGGAGTGCGGCGTGAACAGTGTCCGTCTGGAGAACGCCGCGTATGAGGTAGAACAGAAATATGGCTATTCGCCCGAAGAGATTCTGACCCCCGGATTCCTGCAGAACCGGGTTGAATTTTTCTATGACTATTTTAAGAAGTATGTCATTCAATCAGATAAGCTGATACCTGGACCCGCGCATGAGGCGGTGCTGCGCCTGGAGAAAGAGGGGAAGCTGAGCGCGGTGATTACCAGATCTCCGTTCGGGTTATATCAGATGGCCGGCTGCAGTAATGTGATTGAGTTGCGCGGCTCGATACACAAGTATCGCTGCATGAAGTGCGGGAAGGAATATTCGGACGCGTATGTGATGCAGGCGCCGGGCGTCCCGTACTGCGAGGAATGCAAGATCGCGCTCAGGCCGGATCTGGTTCTCTACGGAGAACAGCTCAATAACGGAATTACATCAAGGGCAACGGAGTATGTTAATAAGGCGGATACGCTTCTGGTTGCCGGTTCTTCCATGAAGACGCATCTGACCAAGTACATTATCCGGTATTACCGGGGGAAGAAGATGATCCTGGTGAATAACCGGAGATGCCCGAATGACGATAGAGCGGATTATGTGGTGTACGGCCGCTGCGACGAGATCCTGCCTATGATAATCGAATAGCGGAATCCGGTATCCTTCTTGACAGAAGGTATCCTTCTTGACAGAAGGGATCCTTTCGATTATAGTTAGGAAGTGAATGAATACGGATTCAGGAAGACAGGAGAGGAACCATGAGTAAGGTGAGAACGAGATTTGCGCCGAGTCCGACCGGGCGCATGCATGTAGGGAATCTGAGGACGGCTCTGTATGAATATCTGATTGCGAAGCACGAGGGCGGCGATTTTATATTGAGGATTGAGGATACGGATCAGGAACGCTTTGTGGAGGGAGCGCTTGATATTATCTATCATACGCTGCGTGATACGGGACTGGTTCATGACGAGGGGCCGGATAAGGACCGCGGCTTCGGGCCCTATGTGCAGAGCGAGAGGCAGAAGGCCGGAATCTATATGAAGTATGCGAAGGAGTTAATTGAGAAGGGCGCTGCCTATTACTGCTTCTGCAGCAAGGAGCGTCTGGAGGGGCTTAAGAGTGTGGTATCGGAGGAGGACGGGAAGGAGATTGTGAAGTACGATAAGCATTGCCTGTCCTTGAGCAAAGAGGAGATTGAGGAGAAGCTTGCGGCGGGGGTTCCTTATGTCATCAGGCAGAATGTTCCCACGGAGGGGACGACGACGTTCCATGATGCGATCTATGGGGAGATTACGGTGGAGAATTCCGAGCTGGATGATATGATTCTGATCAAGTCCGATGGATTCCCGACCTATAATTTTGCCAATGTCGTAGACGATCATTTGATGCAGATCACACATGTGGTCCGCGGGAATGAGTATCTGTCTTCTACGCCGAAGTACACGCTGCTGTATCAGGCATTCGGCTGGGAGGAGCCGATCTATATTCACTGTCCTCTGATTACAAATGAGGAGCATAAGAAGCTCTCGAAGAGAAGCGGGCATTCCTCCTTCGAGGATCTGATTGAGCAGGGCTTTGTGAAGGAGGCAGTCGTGAATTTCACGGCGCTGCTTGGCTGGAGCCCGGAGGAGAATGAGGAGATTTTCTCCCTTGAGGAGCTGGTGAAAGAGTTCGATTATCACCGGATCAGCAAGTCCCCGGCTGTGTTCGATATGACGAAGCTGCGCTGGATGAATGGGGAGTACATCAAGAGAATGGATCAGGAGCAGTATTATGAGCTTGTGATGCCATACCTGAAGGAGTATGTGAAGAGAGACTGCGACCGCACGCTGATTGCGGATTTGGTGAAGACCAGGATAGAGACATTTCCGGATATCCGGGAGATGGTTGATTTCATTGATGAGCTGCCGGAGTATGATGTGTCGATGTACACGCATAAGAAGATGAAGACGAATTCGGAGAATTCGCTTACTGTACTGACTGAGCTGCTTCCCCGCTTCGAGGAGCTGGAGGACTATACGATTCCCGAGCTTGAGCGGGTGATTATGGGATATATTCAGGAGAAGGGGATTAAGAACGGACAGGGTCTCTGGCCGGTGCGCACCGCCGTATCGGGTAAGCAGTCCACCCCGGGAGGCGCGTATGAGATTATGGCGATTCTGGGCAAGGAGGAGAGCCTTAAGCGGATCCGGAAGGGAATCGAGCTGCTGAGTACATGAAAGGGACGGAGAGAAGCCGATCCGCCGGACATACGCCGGATCCGGATTTGAGTCCCGCGCAGAGACAGGCGGCAGAGCATAAGGACGGGCCGATGCTGGTATTGGCTGGTCCGGGATCCGGCAAGACGGCGGTGATCACCAGAAGGACCAGGAACCTGATTGAGAGATTTGGAGTGAATCCGGGCCGGATTCTGGTGATTACCTTTACCCGGGCGGCCGCGGAGGAGATGAAGGAACGGTTTCTGATTCTGACGGGCGAGGAGAATACGGCGGTCAGCTTCGGGACGTTCCATGCTGTGTACTTTAAGATACTGAAGTATGCCTATCAGTACAGTGCGGCGAATATTATATCGGAAGAGGAGCGCCAGCAGGTGCTCCGGGATATCATTTCCGGACTGAAGCTGGAGATCGAGGACGAGAAGGAATTCCTTGCCGGGATTGCCTCGGAGATCAGCCTTGTGAAGGGAGAGCGGATGGATGTGGAGCATTATTACTCCATCAACTGTGCCGATCAGATCTTCCGGCAGATCTATCAGGAGTATGACGGGCGGCTCAGACGGCTCGGGAAGATTGATTTTGACGATATGCTGATTCTGTGCTATGAGCTGCTGACCGCGCGTCCGGATATCCTGCGGCTTTGGCAGCAGAAGTATACCTATATATTGATTGACGAATTCCAGGATATTAACCGGATTCAGTATGATATTATCCGGATGCTGGCAAGTCCGGAGGATAACCTGTTCATTGTCGGCGACGACGATCAGTCGATCTATCGTTTTCGAGGCGCGCGTCCGGAGATTATGCTGAACTTTGAGAAGGATTACCCGAAGGCAAAGCGGGTGGTGTTAGATAGGAACTACCGCTCCTGCGGACAGATTGTCCGGGCGGCCGGGAAGCTCATCAAGAATAACAGGAAGCGTTTCCCCAAGGAGATCCATGCGGTCAGGGGAGAAGGGGGCTCGGTAGACATCAGGGGCTTTGCCACGTTTGCCGAGCAGAATCAGGCCGTGGTGAACGAACTGATGCAGTACCGGAAGAAGGGGATCCCGTACCGGGAGATGGCGGTTCTCTTCCGGACGAATTTACAGCCCCGCGCACTGGCTTCAAAGCTGATGGAATATAATATCCCGTTCTGTATGAAGGACGCGGTGCCGAATCTCTACGATCACTGGATTGCCGGAAATATCAGGGCTTATATGCAGATTGCGAAGGGTGCGAGGGATCGCGCCCTGTTCTTTCAGATCGCAAACCGTCCGAAGCGCTATCTCTCAAGGGAGGCGTTCCAGGATCCGGTGGTCCGCTTTGACTGTCTGCGGGACTGGTATGCGGATAAGGACTGGATGTTGGAGCGGATTGATAAGCTGGAGTATGATATCCGGATGCTTGAGACAATGAATCCCTATGCCGCGATTCAGTATATCAGGCAGGGGATCGGATATGATTCCTATCTGGAGGAATATGCCAAATACCGGAGGATGAAGCCGCAGGAGCTGTTTGATCTTGTGGGCGAGCTTGCGGAGAGCGCGAAGGAGTACCGGACTTACGACGAGTGGTTCGCGCATATGGAGGAGTATAAGGCGGAGCTGGCAGAGCAGGCGAGGCTGCGCCGCCAGAGGGAGTACGACGGGGTCGCCCTGGCTACCATGCACTCCGTTAAGGGGCTGGAGTACCGGGTTGTGTTCATTGTGGACGCGAATGAAGAGATTACCCCGCATCATAAGGCTGCGATGGAGGAGGAGCTTGAGGAGGAGCGCCGCCTGTTCTACGTCGCCATGACAAGGGCGAAGGACAGGCTCTTCATCCTGTATTCGAAGGAGCGCTACAATAAGGAGCTGGCCGCATCCCGCTACATCGGCGAGATTCTGCTGGATCCGGATGAGCTGACGGTGGGGCGAGAGGTAATGCATGTCAGATTCGGATCCGGGAAGGTGATCCAGAGGAAAAAGGATACGGTAACGATCCGTTTCCGGGGAATTCCCCTTCCCAAGACCTTCCATGTGGAGTTCTGCGTACAGCAGAGGCTTCTGACCGTGGTGCCGGAGGGGGACCAGACAACATCATAGGCAGAGGAATGAGAGAACGCTGTGAATGCCTGCGGCGTTCTTTTTTTAATACAAACTTAACTTCACAATCCCGAAAATGTCAGTATAATGTAAGAAAAAGGCTGAGAAAGGAGTCTGTTATGAGGTTTGTGATTGATCATCTGGCCAAGCGTTTCGGCGGGAAGGAGGTTCTGAAGGATATCAGCTTCGGGTTCGAGAGCGGGAAGATATACGGGCTGCTCGGAAGGAACGGCGCGGGCAAGACGACGCTGTTCAACTGTCTGAACCGGGATATCCGGATGGATGCAGGGGCATTCTTCCTGGAGACGGAGCAGGGCCGCCGCGATGTCCGTCCGGAGGATATCGGCTATGTTCTGTCCGCTCCGACCGTTCCGGAATTCCTTACAGCAAGAGAGTTCCTGAAGTTCTTCATTGATATCAATGAGAAGACGATTCCGGATCTGCGGCCTCTGGATGAGTATTTTGAGCTGGTCAGCATTGAGCCGGAGGACAGGGACAAGCTGCTGAAGGATTATTCTCACGGAATGAAGAATAAGATGCAGATGCTGGTGAACCTGATTGCGAAGCCGCCGGTGCTTCTGCTGGATGAGCCGTTGACCTCGCTGGATGTTGTGGTGGCGGAGGAGATGAAGCAGCTGCTGCGCGGGCAGAAGGAGGGGAGGATCATCCTGTTCTCGACGCATATTATGGATCTGGCTCTGGATCTGTGTGACGAGATCGTACTGCTCAACCACGGTATCCTGGAGGAGATTGATAAGGCCAATCTGGACAGTCAGGAGTTTAAGCAGAGAATTATTGCCGCCCTGCGGGAGGAGGATGATCATGAATAGAACCCTGCGGCTGTCATTTTCCCTGAAAAATGCGTACCGCGTGAACAGTATCCTGTATTCTCTCAAGCAGATTCCCTTCTTGGGAAGGTTGTTTCCGGATGTTCTCTATCAGGTGCGCGGATTGAAGATCTTTGCGAATGTGCTGTCGGTGATTTGGGAGATTGTCTCGATCTTCCTTGGGAAGCTGCTCTATTTTCTGATTATGATTGCGGGAGCGGCCGCTTTGTATGAGCGCGCGGATCAGGAGGCGGTGTTCCTGCATATTCTGTTCCTTCTTACGATGGTGGGAGCGTTCATGAACACGTATATCTTCAATCCCACCAGGGATAAGTATTACGCGATGTTCCTGATGCGGATGAATGCAAGAGAGTACACGCTGATTCATTATGCCTATGCCATCCTTCGGGTTCTGATTGGATTCGCCGTGTGCGCGGCGGTGTTCGGGCGGATGTCGGGGCTTGCGATCTGGCAGTGCCTGCTGATTCCTTTCTTCACGGTGGGAATGAAGCTTACGGCCGCGGCGTGGTATCTCTATCGATATGAGAAATACGAGGAGCTGCCGAATGAGAATGATATGAACAGGCTGTCATGGATTCTGCTTGGATTGTTCCTGGCGGCGGCCTACGGACTGCCGGCCATGGGGATTGTACTGCCGGAGCCGGTCAGCACGGCGCTGATGGTGCTCCCGATTCTGAGCGGCGCGCTGTCTGTGAAGCGGATTCTCGGGTTCGCGTATTACAGAGAGGTGTATCAGCTGGTGCTTGCACAGTCGGCGGTTCAGATGGATCAGGCGAAGAAGGCCGCGAAGACACAGGCCAACCGCTATATTGCCGCCGATACGGGGATTACGAGCAGCAGGAAGGGGTATGAATACCTGAATGAGTTGTTCATTAAGCGGCACCGGAAGATTCTGTGGAAATCCTCCTTACGGATTGCTGCGGTCTGTCTGGTTCTGACTGTCGCGGCGGTGTTCGGCGTGTGCCTGTCGCCCGAGATCCGAGAGACGGCGAACCGGATGATCCTGACCTGGCTCCCTTACTTTGTGTTCATTCTGTATTCCATTAATCGCGGAACCGGATTTACCACGGCTTTGTTCATCAACTGTGATCACAGTCTGCTGACTTATTCGTTCTACAAGCAGCCGGCTCACATTCTGAGGCTGTTCCGGATCCGGCTGCGGGAGATTGTTAAGATTAACCTGCTGCCTGCAGCGATCCTGGGAGCGGGGCTTGCGCTTTTGCTGTACCTGTCGGGCGGGACGCAGGATGTTCTGAATTATGTGGTATTGGTGATTTCCCTGCCGTGCATGAGTATCTTCTTCTCCGTCCATTATCTTACGATCTATTACCTGCTTCAGCCTTATAACGCGGGGACGGAGATCAAGAGCGCAACCTACCGCCTGATTCTGATGGCGACCTATCTGGTATGCTTCTATTTGATGAGGGTGCAGATGTCCACTCTGCTGTTCGGCGTCATGACGATTGCGTTCAGTCTCCTCTACAGCGTGATTGCGTGCGTTCTGGTCTACCGATACGCGCCGAAGACCTTCCGGCTGAGGAATTAAAGGGCGGTAAGGCAGAGAAAATTCCTAACAGCGGATCCGGCCTGCCGTGTCCGCGCTGCCCATGAAAACGGGGAAGTCCGCATCCGCAGGCTTCCCCTGGCTCTTCCTGTAGGAATTGTAATAGAATTATAGAAACCGCTGAACCTGTTCGGTCAGCTTCTCTTCAATCCGGATCAGCTTCTTCGCGATGTCCTTCGTCTCTTCGTCGGCAGCCGGATATTGGTTCAGGTACCGGTTCAGCGACTTTACGCCCATATTGCAGCCGTCTGTCATCAGATCGGCGATGGTATGATCGGATTCATCCATTATAAGCTTTGCGTTGGTCTTAATCCAGGACATTCCCTTCGCCGCGGGATTCGGATCCTTCCCGTCGTCATGGTATCTGTGAAGAAGAGACTGGATCTCGCCCTGAAGCTCATTGTGTTCGTTCCGGCAGACCGTAAGGCACGCTCCCAGATCTTCATCGCGTACATATCCGAGCACCTCGTTGATCGAGGAAACTCCCATCTTGATTCCGGCATCACATTCGCGCAGCAGCTTGATGGTATCTGATTCAACCATGGAATTCACTCCTTTTCCTTTTGGAATCAGTATGCCCAATCCGTGCGCGTTCCATTCGTCTTACTCCTCTTCGTCCTCTTCCGCGAGCATCTCGTTGAACTCTTCGTCGTCGAGCATCTCGTCAAATGCGTCGGAAACGGCTTCGAATTCATCGTCATCTTCGATGTTCAGCAGCTCGATCTCATCATCGTCATGCTGAATGAAGCGGTACAGATAGACTTCCGCGTCATCATCCGCGTTCTGGGGCAGCAGCGCGATATAATCGTTGTTATTCACCGGGAACACCGCAAGGACGGCACACTCGATTTCGGATCCGTCATCCAGAGTTAAGGTAATCATGTCGCCATTCTCGTCATACGTCAGGTTCTCGTCTTCCTTCGCCATTCTATTCTACCTCGCTTTACGATTAATACCCCGAATCTTGCAAAACGGGGAAACTGTGATTCTCACATTCACTCTATCAGATCACAGGGGAAAATGCAAGCAAAAACTATAGCTTCATGGGAACAATTTCCATGGAAGCAGCTTCAGAACTTGTGTTTGGAGATGCATCATGCTATAATGACAGGCAGAGTAAAGCCGGACCCGGGTGTGGAGAAGGGGTTCGAAGAAGAGGAGGAGCCGGTTTGGAGGAAGAGATAAGGCAGGTCAAACTATCCGTGCGGAGTCTGGTGGAGTTTTTGCTTCGCTCCGGAGATCTGGAACACGGGCAGGGCCGTGCAGACCCGGAGGCAATGCAGGAAGGGAGCAGGCTGCACAGGAAGCTTCAGAAGGCGGCAGGCCCGGAGTATCAGGCGGAGGTTCCCCTGTCGCATACCGATGTGGTCCGTTATGAGGGGAAGGACTATGCGATCTGTGTGGAGGGCCGTGCGGACGGGATATTTGCCCGGCCGGACGGCCAGGTTGTGATTGATGAGATCAAATGTGTCTACCGGGAATTATCGGGCATTGCGGAACCGGCCGGCGTGCACCGCGCCCAGGCGATGTGCTACGCGTATATGACTGCTGTGAACCGCGATCTGGCCCAGATCGGAATTCGTCTGACTTACTGTAATATCGAGACAGAGCAGGTGAAGTATTTCCCGGAGGATTACGACCGGGATGCGCTTGCAGCGTGGTATCGGGCGCTGATTCTGGAGTATTGCAGATGGGCGGCCTGGCAGTATGAATGGGGATTGAGGCGCGATGCGTCGATCCGCAGGGTGAACTTCCCGTTCCCGTACCGGGAAGGGCAGCGGGAGCTGGCGGCGGGGGTTTATCGGACGATTCTTCGCGGGAAGAAGCTGTTCCTCGAAGCGCCTACCGGCGTCGGGAAGACAATATCGACGGTGTTCCCGGCCGTGAAGGCGATGGGGGAGGGGCTGGTGCAGAAGATCTTTTATCTGACGGCTAAGACGATTACAAGAACCGTCGCGGAGGAAGCGTTCCGCCTTCTTACGGAGCAGGGGCTGGCGTTCAAGCTTGTGACGCTGACCGCGAAGGATAAGATCTGCATCCTGGATCAGCCGGACTGCAATCCGGATCGGTGCGAGAGAGCGCGGGGGCATTATGACCGGGTGAATGAGGCTGTCTATGATATTCTCACGCATGAGGAGGGAATTACAAGGGAGCTGGTGAGTCGGTATGCAAAGCGTCACCGGGTCTGTCCGTTTGAGATGTGTCTGGATCTTGCCTGCTTCGCGGACGGCATTATCTGTGATTATAACTATGTATTCGATCCCAATGTCTATCTGCGCCGTTTCTTTTCAGCGGATAAGAAGCAGGATTATGTCTTTCTCATTGACGAGGCGCATAATCTGGTTGATCGGGCGAGAGAGATGTACAGCGCGGCTCTGTATAAGGAGAGCTTCCTGCTGGTGAAGCGGCGTATCAAGGAGGCGAAGGGGCCTGCGGCGCTGATTAGGCGGCTGGATGACTGCAATCGGAGCCTGCTTCAGCTAAAGCGGGACTGTCCGGACTGCCGGGTTCTTGAGAGCGCCGGGGAGCTGGTGATGAAGCTGATGCACCTGATGACGGAGTATGAGGACTATCTGGATGAGATGGGAGAGCCCGCGGGGAAAGAGGAGATTCTGGATCTGTACTTTGATGTGCGCAGGTTTCTGATGATTCATGAACTCATAGACGATAACTATGTGATCTATACGGATTATAACGAGAAGGAGGAGTTTCGCATTACGCTCTCCTGTATGGATCCGTCCGTGAATCTGAGAGGATGCCTGGAGAGGGGAAGGAGCGCAGTCTTCTTCTCCGCGACCCTGCTTCCCATTCGCTATTATAAGGAGCAGCTGGGCGGGACGGATGAGGATTACGCTGTATACGCGCCTTCGCCCTTCCGGACGGAGAACCGCCTGTTGATGATAGGAAGGGATGTCAGTACCCGCTACACCAGGAGAAATATCAGAGAGTATGAGAAGATTCTGGATTATATTGTACGGTTCACCAGGGCGAGGACGGGGAACTATATGGTCTTCTTCCCGTCCTATCAGATGATGAATCAGATCTATGAGCTGGCAGGAGAAGCTCTGCCGGGGATTCTGATGCAGAAGAACAATATGACGGAGGCGGAGCGGGAGGAGTTCCTGGCGTCCTTTCACGAGACTCCGAAGGAGAGCCGAATCGGCTTCTGCGTGATGGGCGGGATCTTTGGCGAAGGGATCGATCTGAAGGAGGATCGTCTGATCGGGACAGTGATCGTGGGAACCGGGCTTCCCATGGTATGCAATGAGCGGGAATTATTCCGGGATTATTATCAGGAACGCAACGGGCAGGGATTCGACTACGCCTACCTGTATCAGGGGATGAATAAGGTGCTTCAGTCGGCGGGACGCGTGATCCGCACTGTTACGGACAGGGGAGCAATTCTGCTCTTAGATGAGAGGTTCTTATCGCCCTCTTACCAGAATCTGTTCCCGCGGGAATGGTTTCCGCATTTGGTTGTGAACAGGGAACAAATGGAGGTTGAATTAAGACGATTCTGGGAAAAAGAAGCGGAATAAGATCTTAAGTTTCCATAAAGGTTTTGACCTTCCGGGCACAATGCGCTATAATAGAAAGAAAGCGGCAAAGTGACGTGAGAAGGGCTTTGCGGGGACTTTGGTTATTATACATGCAGAATGCAGATGGGAGTTTTACTATGAACATACTATTTTTTTTGACTCCAAAGAGCGAAGTGGCGTACCTTTATGATGATTTTACGGTAAGACAGGCGTTGGAGAAGATGGAGTATCATAAGTATTCCGCGATACCGATTATTAATCGCAGAGGAGAATATATAGGTACCATCACAGAGGGGGATTTCCTGTGGGCATTGAAGGATCGGTATTCACTGAATATGAAGGCGGCGGAACAGCTTCTGGTCCGGAGCATCCCAAGGCGGATGGATAACCGGCCGGTCAGCGTGAATGCGAACATGGAAGATTTAATCTCGAAGGCGATGGGACAGAATTTCGTGCCGGTGATTGACGATAATAAGATCTTCATCGGTCTGGTGAGGAGAAGGGATATCATTCAATTCTGTTATAATTGTTATAAGAAGAGCGTGAAGGAAGAAGGGAAGACTTCCGTTACATTTCAGCTTTAGGCGTCCGGGGGATGCCGCGGATTACGGATCGCGGCATCCCCTGACTGATCAACGGGAACTTCCCGTTACCTGGAAAGAAGAAAGGAGAGGAGCATATGCTTGAACTCATAACAGCCTGGGACAGAGACGTTCTTCTGTGGATCCAGGAGAATCTGCGTGTGGGGTTTTTGAATGTGCCGGTTATTTTCATTACCTCGCTTGGGAATGCGGGGCTGTTTTGGATTGCGGCGTCGCTTGTCATGCTGTGTCCGAAGAAGACAAGGAAGGCCGGATTTCTGGCGCTGTGTTCGATGCTGGTGGGCTTCTTAATCACGAACCTCCTGCTGAAGAACACAGTCGCAAGAATCCGGCCCTATGATGCCTGGGCGGCGGTGGAGCTTCTGATTCGGCCGGAATCGGATTATTCCTTCCCGTCCGGACACGCGACGAGCTCCTTCGCGGCGGCGGTCATCTATTACCGGTATCTGCCGAAGTGGTTTGGAACGGCGGCCATTGTCCTTGCCGCTTTGATTGCTCTTTCGAGGCTGTACGTCGGGGTTCACTACCCCACGGATGTCCTCTGCGGAGTCATCATAGGAATTGGAGCCGCGCTCCTGGTCAGCCTGGTTGAGAAGCGTGTGAGCAGGAATCGGGACGGCCTGCGGGAGCGCGCCTGAGCCCCGGCTTATGTCCCGCAGTTCTTGTCGAATGCAGGATTGCAGCTGTAGAAGTTCTTGGAATCAAGGCGATCCTGGACATTCCTGAGTCCCTCTCCGAATCTTTGGAAATGTACGATTTCCCGTTCGCGCAGGAAGCGGATGGGGTCGCAGACCTCGGGATCCTTGACGAGGCGCAGGATGTTGTCGTAGGTGGTGCGGGCTTTCTGCTCTGCTGCAGCTGCGAAAGAACAACATATCATGTAGAATAGATAGGACAGGCTGCCTGTAAATTTTATGGTCATTTGAAAAACACAAGATTTTGCAAAATCCAGGAGAAAAATAAATGATAATATTTATCAATAATATAAAACATTTGATAAGCTTAAAACAACCATAAAATAAAGTTAAAATATTTTACATATATACCTATATATTGTATAATAAAATAACTCAATTATAAATTCTTACATGATAAGATCATTTTCCAAATGAGGGAGGCGGTTCCGTTGGAGACAGAGGAGATACGAATACCGACTGAGCGTACATCAAAGGTGTATGCCAAAGAGCAGCAGGCTAACGTCAAAGGAGAGAGTACAGACATACAGACACCGAATGGCAAGGAAAGCCGGTTTCGGATATCCGGCTGACAGAACCGGCCAGAAAGGAGGTTCTATGAATAGCAGACAGAATCAGATTGAGCATCCCGGAAGGAGCAGCAGGAAGAAAAAGAGAATGATACATGTAATCAGTGTTGCTTCTTTTCTGTTTTTTGTAATTATATTAACGGTTTTGAATGTTACTCCTGTCATGGCATCAGGGAGCAGCTCGGATTCAAACCTCTTCGAACCGTTTACAGAGGAAGAGGATTATGTCTTTGACGAGGAGTATTGGAGTATGCGTAGAGTTATATTTTACCCGATTCCGCGGACAGTAGAGGAAGAGACAGAGGTTTTTAATAACAATAAAGGTACAAAATATGCTTATATTTCGGAAGGGCCATATTTGTGCAGTCCTATTTCACGGGAAGAGCAGACAGCCGCTTTGACTTGTTACAATCAAGCCAGAGGGGATATTGTGATTCCGGAAGAAGTGGATGAATATCAGATAACAAGAATTGGTCTTTCAGAGGAGGAATATCAGGAATATATCCATGATGATTATGGAGATTACCGGCCTTATCAGGAAGTATTTTTCCCGAGTTCCTGTGACAGTGTAACTTCTGTTATACTGCCGGAGGGAATTAAGACAATCGGGTATTACTCATTCGATCATTGCCGGGCATTACGGTCAATCCAGATGCCGGATTCCCTTGAGGAGATCTATCCTGCGTTCAGGTGGTGCGAATCGCTTCAGGAACTCACAATTCCTGCCGGAGTGCGGCATCTGGAGCTGAATGTGCCAAACCTAAAGACAATACGATTCGAAGGGGGCTGTCCGGAGATTGAGGAGATTCGATTGTCCGATACGATTTCAGAGGTTGAGCTTAAGGCTCCGTTCGCCGGTTCGATGCGTCTGATTGTAACGAATCGGGAATGCAGTCTGATACTTCCGTCTGATTATACGCCGGAAGCATTCGCGGATCTTACCATTGAGGTTCCTGTAGGATCCGAACTGGATGAGATACTGGATACATATGGGATTTATCATACGCCGATTTCAAGAGATGTCTTCCTGGTTACGGAAGAATATGTGCAGGGACAGTCCTCCGAACGGGTGCGGGCATTTGATTATTCCGTAGAGAAGGGAGATACTCTGTGTGGGATCTCAAGGAGGTACCGCTGTACGGTGGAGGATCTGGTACGGGTGAACGAGATTGCGAACCCGAATTTAATCTATATCGGGCAGGAGCTGTGGATTCCGGTAACGGAGTGAGACGCGGGACGATACGGAGATGCCGCATATTTGACATCTCCTGCCGTCAGGCGTAAAATCTGACAGGCCGGGGAGCGTGGAGTCAGGATCGTGTCATTTGGTTTAGATGGCTGACCGGACGGAGGTCCGGTCGGATAAAATGACACGATCCTTTATAGGTTCCCATGTCTTTCTTCGAAATACAATGCCTTTCTTCAAAATACAATGCCTTTCTTCGAAATGCAGTAAGATAGGTTATGGCCGGTTTCAGATACAGAATGCGGCATAGAGAGGGACAATTTTTTTGTTATCTTCACAGCCGAAGTTCCTTGCGGAGAGCTTGATGGCGTAAGCGGGCTTGTAGGTGTCCATGTAGACCTTAAGACTCTTTGCTCTGGTATTGTCCGCCGATTTGACCTCGATGGGGATGAGCTGTCCGTCGCGCTGAATGATAAAATCGATCTCGGCTCCACGCTCCGATTGCCAATAGTAGGTCTTATAGCCGTTTATGGAGAGCTGCACATTGACATAGTTCTCAGCCATGCCTCCCTTAAAGTCGTTCAGCTCTTCTACCATATAGAGGACATCATTTGCCGCCAGATCCTTCTTGGCACAGAGCAGCCCTAAGTCGGAGACATAGATCT
>CALWGS010000176.1 GCA_944380155.1 uncultured Lachnospiraceae bacterium | reverse complement strand
GTTTCTGCTGTTTTCCCTCATCTTTACAACCGTATGCTGCCTGATCACAAAAACGCCGCGGCATCCGTTTTCGTGATACCGCAGCGTTCCTCTCTGATTCCGGGAGATCTCTCCTGGAATCAATTTGAATTCTGATTCTCTGTCATCAGGTATTGAAAAAGATATGGTCTTCGATTACAAGATGATCCGTATATTTCTTCGCGGTTGATGACTGATAGACCCGGAAGAACAGATAATCCCCGATCGGATTCTCCCCGGCAAGCGCCGCCCTGGCCGCTTCCTCACTCTCGGCCATTGCTTCCTTCTCCTGCTCATTCGCATAATCTCCGGTTTCATACATCTCAAGCGCCTTTGCCATCATGCTGTCGTCTCCTCCTATGGTCACGCTGAACTGGACACCCCATTTGGTATCATAGATCACATCCTTAATCGTATTCACATGGCCAAACATATACTCTTCCGTATTGTTCTTCCGGTTAATCACCACATTGGCAACCGCAAGCTTACCCTCATAGCTTTGATTCCCCGCCTCCGCATAGATCACACAGGTCAGATATTTCAAATCCTCCTGTGCTGCCTGATCTGCCTCAGCGTCAAGTTCCTGTTCGGCCATTACCTCCGAATCTGCCTCCTCTGCGGCGTAAGCCGTCACTCCCGTTGCTCCTGTCACGGTCAACATCACTGCGATTCCAAATATCAGCTTTCCAATGCTCATCCTCGTTCTCCTTTCACAATCCGGCCGCTACGTATTACAAAATCTTTGATTTTATTACATCAAAGAAATATCTGTTTAACAATTTTGTAATAATTATAGCATGGAATTTTAAAAAATCAATTCCCTATTTTTACCAGACAACAGGATTTTTATTTGAATCGAATCGATGTTCGTATTTTTCCGCCTCATTTTTAGCATTTTTCCAAAAAACAGGCAAAAAAATTATGCAATCTGTTTCCTCCTGTCTCTGACAGGCCGGCTGCTTCCCACAGATTGCATAATCTCAGCTTAAAAATTTATGTATTTTATTGCAGTCCCTCTCTGGCCCGATATTCGGCCAGCAGCAAATCCACCATTCTTCCGTAGCTTTGGACGCCGTCCTCCTGATTGTTCGCCTTCAGATACGCGTCATTCAGCCTGTCCGTCGTATTGCTGATCACCGTGTCCTCGAACTGCGCCCAATACAGGGAATTCGCCCGAAGATCCCGGTCCACCTTCTCGGAATAACCCGCACGCGCCTCATAATACAGATCCGGGTTCCTTGCGTACAGCGCGTTTCCGGTATGAATCAGCGCCTGCATGACTCCGCTGTAGCGAACCTCCGGATTCTCGGACGCGCCGCAGACCAGCCAGGCGATGTAATTCGCCTCATCCTCCCTGATAAAGCCCCGCAGATGTGCCTCTTCATGACACATGGTAGAGGCAATCGAATAGTGCGAGACATCCACGTTCACATTCGCCTCCATCGTAAAGCAGGTATAGATTCCGGTCAGTTGGGTCTTTGACATCTGAGAAGAAAAGAACACCGCCTTGGGAGCCGGATAATTCCCGGACAGAATCGGGTAATCCTCCGAGATATTCTGATAGGCCAGAACCACCTCCTCCCCCAGCTCACGAATACTCATGGACATCCGGTACACGCCATTCTCATCCTCCGGCAGCTCCTCACGCAGGGCATTCGCCTCGTCCCTCAAATCACAGCACAGCGCATACAGCTCCTCCTGAGTGGACGGCACGACCTCAAAGCCGCAGAAATAGCTGAACGGATAGCGGTAATACTGAATGCCGCATCCTGTCACATAGATAAAATATACCACGCAGGCCGTACAGACCACATGGATCATTCCCTGTGCGAGCCGCAGCTTTCTCTCCCCTCGATGTCGCACCATTCCGGGAATCCAGAGGACAAGCGCGCCAAGCACGGCAAACGGTGCCAGAAGGATCAGCCATTCCGCAAGCGAGAACGGCAACAGCCCCGTCACCGCGGAAATTCCCTGCGAGAACCATTGAAACAGGTTCTGGGCATAGATCACCTCGGCAAAATAAGGCCAGTACCTGGCAGCAAGCAAAAACAGCACGCCAAGCGGAAATAAGGCAAGCAGCCAAAGTCTCTTTAAACGGCACAGGCCGCGAAATCCATCCGTTCTCAGCTTACGTTTTTCTCCGGCATTCTTCTTCATTCGTTCCACTCCTTTAATCTCTGAGCCTATTATACCACCGACCCGGCATGCCGCTCAATAGTGATATTGTATGAGATGATCTGTTTTATGAATGAATCCGACATGAGATTGAGACAAGAAAAAAAGGGCATTGCCGCCCTTTGGCACTTCTGCCCTTCCTTAAGACTGGAGACAACGGGGCTCGAACCCATGACCTCCCGCGTGTGAAGCGGACGCTCTCCCTGCTGAGCTATGCCTCCTGATTCACAACTATGTAACAAATGATAAAAATCGAGGTGACAAGACTTGAACTTGCGGCCTCCACGTCCCTAACGTGGCGCTCTAGCCAAACTGAGCCACACCTCGATAAAAGCTTCTGACCGGACTTGAACCGGAGACCTCATCCTTACCAAGGATGCGCTCTACCAACTGAGCTACAGAAGCATGGTACTTAACGGCTGCTGATGTCCTTAAGTACGTCATTTACTTTACTTCGGACTCTTGAAAGTGCGTTATCGATCGACTTGATATCTCTTCCCAATACCTCAGAGATTTTATAATAACTGTAATCCTTCATATAGAGGTTCAGGACTTGCCTTTCGAAATCACTCAAGCGCCTTACGAGTTCATATTCTAACACACTGGCATACTCTTTGTCAAGCACAAATTGCTCAGGATTTGAAATTTTTTTCAGAAATTCCGGATCGCCCGGAAGTTCGGTATTTCTTCCATTTTCTCCATATTCAGGAGAATCAAATGATACATAATTATTCAATGGCTGATTCTTCTGCGTATTTGAGCTCTTGATTGCCGTGTACATCTGCCTTGCGATGCACAGCTCCGCGAAATGATAGAATGAACTGTCCCGCTCCGGCCTGTAGTCCTTAATTGCCTTGAACAGTCCTATCATTCCCTCCTGAATGAGGTCATCCCGCTCTCCCCCAATCAGAAACAGGGTTCTTGCCCGCTTCCTGACCAGATCCTTATACTTATCCATCAGGTATTCCACGGCCTGCCCGTCCCCCTGACGGATCCGCCCGATGACCTGCTCATCCGCCAGTCCCCTGTAATCCTCCATCCTTAATCATCCTCCTTCAGCCTCATCCGCTCTAACAGCTCCGCCATCTCAGGGGGCAGATTATCGATCAGACTGTTCCTGGCCCCCGAACCCGCGGACTTCTGGTAGGTCTCCCGGATCTCCGACTCTGCCCGCTTAATTTCGGCGCGCAGCTCCTGAGCCGACATTCTCACGGCTCCCTGTGCAAGAATGATCATCTGTTCCAGGCCGTCCGAGGTCGCCACGCGGATCTGATAATCTCTCGCCAGCTGGGAAGAAACCAGCTCAATGAACTGATCGGCTGTCTGTGCTTCCTTCGTATATACGATATCAATGTTGTGGTAATGGATCACACTTCCCGGATTCCCCTTCGACTTATAGCCGTCAAAGACCAGGATCACCTCATTCTTTCGAAATCCCTGGTAATTACACAAAATATCGGCCAGCCGCACCCTCGCCGATTCCAGACTGTCCTCCGATATCTTCTTTAACTTCGGCCAGGCAAAGATAATATTATATCCATCCACAAGCAGGAATTCCCGCGCCATGATTACCGCCCCGCGCCAAGGCGCTGTCTTACAATCTCATACGCCAGTACTCCGGCTGCCACGGATGCGTTCAGGGAGTCAATATCCCCCTTCATCGGAATCGACGCGGTGAAATCACAATGCTCCCGCACCAGACGGCTTACGCCCTCGCCCTCGCTTCCAATGACAAGACCGATGGGGCCCGTCAGATTTTGCCGGTACATGACCTCACCGTCCATCGCGGCACAGACGAACCAGATTCCCTTCTGCTTCAATTCCTCCATCACGGCAGTCAGATTCGTCACTCTGGCAACCGGCGTATAATTCAGCGCCCCGGCCGAGGTCTTCGCGACAACGGCGGTCAGCCCTGCGGCCCTGCGCTTCGGAATAATCACTCCGTGCGCGCCTGCAAGGTTCGCGGTTCT
>CALWGS010000175.1 GCA_944380155.1 uncultured Lachnospiraceae bacterium | reverse complement strand
ATAACTCCCTCCACGCTCTCCTCCAGATCGTTCTGGCTGACCGCAACCCTTCCCATCCTGACCGCACGCAGCGCGGCCTCGTTAATAATATTGGCAAGCTCCGCGCCGGACGCGCCGGACGTCGCCCTTGCAATGGCCTTCAGATCAATATTGTCCTGAAGCTTCACCTTCTGCGCATGAACCTTAAGGATCGCTTCCCTTCCCGTCAGATCCGGGAGCTCCACGGGAACTCTTCGGTCGAATCTTCCGGGACGCAGCAGAGCGGGATCCAGCATCTCCGGGCGGTTCGTCGCCGCAAGAATGACAACTCCCTTCTTGCCGTCAAAGCCGTCCATCTCCGTCAGAAGCTGATTCAATGTCTGCTCCCTCTCGTCATTCCCGCCGATTCCGGAAGAATCCCTCTTCTTCCCAATTGCGTCAATCTCATCAATAAATACGATACACGGCGCCTTCTCCGTCGCCTGCTTGAACAAATCGCGAACCTTTGCCGCGCCCATGCCGACGAACATCTCTACGAATTCAGATCCGGATATCGAAAAGAACGGCACCTGCGCCTCTCCGGCCACCGCCTGTGCAAGCAGCGTCTTACCGGTTCCGGGAGGACCTACCAGGAGAGCGCCCTTGGGCAGGCTGGCTCCGATATCCGCGTATTTGCCGGGATTATGAAGGAAATCCACGATCTCCTTGAGTGCTTCCTTCGCCTCCTCCTCTCCGGCCACATCCCGAAAGGTCTTCCCGGTCTGCGCCTGAACATAAACTTTGGCATTGCTCTTGCCAAAGCTCATTGCGTTGCCGCCCATCCGCTTGGTCATCATGCGTCCCAGAAGCTGTCCGACTATCACAAATAGAAGGATCGGAAAGATCCAGGACAGAAGCAGGGATAACAGGGAGGAATTCTCCTGGGGAATCTCCCAGTTAAATCCGACTCCGTTCTCTAACAGCCAGTCCTCCAGATCAGCCTTGCGCAGCAGGCCGGTATAATAAACCTGCCTTCTTCCTTCCGCGTCCTCCTGGGTTGTAAATGTAATCTGTGTATCCGCTATCTGCGCATATTCCACTTCCCCGTTCTCTACCATCCGCATGAAATCACTGCTGGGAACCTCGATAATATCCTGCCTGGACATCATTGGCACCACCAGCACATTCAGCAGCATCAATACCAACATCACGATCAGATAATAAAAGATCAGAGGCTTTCTAGGCGATTTTTGTTCCTGCATATGCGTTACCTCCGTAATTCTGTTATAGTTTACTACTTCTATTTTATGATACAATCCGCCGTGAATAAAGTCAATGATAAGAAAGCGAAATCTATAAACTATCTATAAAGAATCCATATCTATTTCAGAAACTTTAAATAGCATAAAATAAACAGATTACGGAGGCAATCCATAACCGGCTCCGCGTCACCCGAGGACAGAAAAGGCCCGGCGTACTCCCAGGCCTTTTCTTAGTTCATAAGCTGTCCGGGCGCAAAGCTCATCGGAAGCAGATCCATCAGGGAATAAGCCCAGTAATCATCCTCGGATCTTGCAAGAATCACATAGAAATTCTTCGGATCGCAGAACTCTGTCATCACCTGACGGCACACGCCGCACGGCGGGCAATAATCGCTTAAGATCCCGCCCTTTCCGCCTACAATCGCAATCGCGGTGAATTCTCTCTCTCCTGCACTGACCGCCTTCGCGAACGCCGTTCTCTCGGCGCACAGGGCAGGGGAGAAGGCCGCGTTCTCAATATTACAGCCCGTGTAGATGGTTCTTCTCTTGGTCAGCAGGGCAGCCCCCGCCTGAAACCCGGAATAGGGGGCATACGCATACTTCAGGCTCTCTATCGCTTCGTGGATGAGCTGCCTGCAAGTCAGATCACTCAACGCGTCAGACGGCAGCAGCTTATGTCTCTCCACCAGTTCCGCGCTTCCCTGGCAGACTAAGGAATTCTCTGTATTCTTCTTCTCAGCATCCATGATTCTCCTCATTTCTGCGCTGCTTTCCGTGCATCCCAGTCCTGTGAAAGCAGCGCAGACACAAGCCTGAGAGGGAATGCAGCTTATCGTCACCCTCAAAGCCGCTCTCCCGTTTCTGTCCATCCATCCTGTATCAGCCGCATGATGCGGTAACTCTATTATAAACCGGATGCGGGAAAAAGACAACTGATCTTCTGACATCCAGAGATTGTTTCATAAATAAAGATTATACTTTCTGCCTGTCGGCATGGAAAAGGGGCAGTCGATTTTCTTGGCTGCCCTGTTGGAACTATGCTTTTCAGTATAGTTTATTTATCAACGATTACTTCTTCTCCGTAGATAATAGACGATACAACTTTTACAACCCCTTCTGCTTCCATTTGTTCAGCGACTATCTGATACTCGATACCGTCATATTCAAATTCGGCCACATTACATGTCGTAATAGCCTGACGGCTCGTGAGTGTCTGGGTCATACGGGCCATAGGGCATGGAACGATACCCAAAGGTGACTGCCGTCCCGTCAATGTCAGAGGTTTTCACTTCGTTTTCTGGCAGAATATAGAAGCAATCATTCAAAAGGCCGATTTTTGAAACTGTAATGGAAAAACCCTTGTGAGCTGTCACACCTTCTGTCAGCTTCGGGCTCCCATCTTCGTAATAGTCATGGTAGAAGCCGAGCCAAACTGTGTCCTCTACAATATTGGCACTCTTGTCTGCAACAACACGTGCAGTTCCATTGCCAATGGCTGCGGTCAAGCCATCTGGGATATATGCCGGAGTGAAGTCTTTCCCATAGTATTCGATCACGGCATCTTTATCCCACTGAATATGCTCATATAACTCCGGGTCACGCCATATACGTACGACGTCCGTCAATGCCCCCGCTTCATTGAAGGAAATATTGTCCATGCTGATATGAATTTCAGATGTCGCAGGTGTTGTAACATCATCGGGATTGTCAGTTGGGGTGTCAACAATAACTCCGTTCGGATTATCCGGCGGTGTAGTACCTTGCTGACGGAAATAATTGGGGATAACAGAAAAGACAGTAAAAAGCACAACTGTAAGGCAAGCTGCCATCGCACTCCATTTTACCCACCCATGCTTTTTGCAGTGGTAGTTTGCAGCTTCCTCATAATATTTACCGTTGACTTCGCTCATGGCTTCGGAAAACAATTTAGCGTTCATACGAATACCTCTCTTTCAATCAAATATTCTTTCATTTTCTGGCGGATTAGGGTAAGCCGGACGGATACATTTTTTTCAGATATTCCTATGCGCTTTGCTATATCTGCATAGGTATCTGCATATGCATAGCGGCGCATGACGATAACACGTTCTTTTCCGGACAGCGTATCCAAAAATTCCTCGATGATACGGGCTAATTCTCTGGCTTCGATTTCATTTTCCACGGTTTTCTGGTCTGCAATACAGGCTTCGATTTCCTCTAAGGCAATCGTATAATGTCCGCTTCGTTTCGCTGCTTCCTTTCTCCAATAGATTTTGAGTGAAATATTCCGAACAATTTTCACAATGTAAGACAACAAGGGGTCAGGGTGTGCTGGGGGAATAGCGTTCCATGCGCCTAAGTAAGCATCGTTGACACATTCCTCCGTGTCCCGTTTGCTGTTCACAATGTTGTACGAGAGATTATGACAGATTTTTCCGTATTTAATGTCCAATTCTCGTATGGCCTGCTCGGAACGCTCGAAAAACAACTCAATAATTTTTTCATCATCAATCATCGCGCCACCTCCTTTCCGGCTTCACCTATATACTACGGTTTTAGCGGCAAATACTAAATGAAAGAGAAAATTTTTTTTTTTTTTTTATACCACACCACGCGTGAGACCTTACGAGAGTTGGTAACTGAGCCCCTTGCAGATTTCCACCACAGACTGACGACATGCCCGTCATACGACAAAATGGGATCGGCTTTGAACCAATCCCACTGTAATGATCACGTTGCATAATATGACATTGAATGCAATATCTTCTTTACTCAACCAGCGACAGCGCAACCTCCATCATATCGCGGAATCCCGTCTCCCGCTCCCTGGCAGACAGCGCCTCGCCCGTATAGAGGTGATCGGAAATCGTACAGATGCACAGTGCCCTCTTCCCGGCCCTTGCCGCGTTCAGATACAGTCCCGCCGACTCCATCTCCACCGCAAGAACTCCCATCTTCTTCCATTGATCATTCTCCTTCGGATTATCCGAATAGAAGGTATCCGACGATAGAATATTGCCTGCCATCACATGCACCCCTCTTGCCACGGCAGCGTCATAGGCTCTTCTTGCCAGCTCGAAATCCGCCGTCGGCGCGAAGGTGCCGTTCAGCCCGAACTGTCCGGCGTAGGCGGAATTGGTCGAGGCGCTCACGGCAATCACAAGATCCCGCACCTTCACCGCATCCGAGATTCCACCTGCCGATCCAATCCGGATAATCGTATCCACATCATACATATGGAACAGCTCATAGGAATAGATCCCCATGGACGGAATCCCCATTCCTCCGCCCATCACGGATACCCGCTTTCCCTGATAGGTTCCGGTGTATCCCAGCATATTTCTCACCGTGTTAAAGCAGACCGCGTCGGTCAGATATTCCTCGGCAATGAACTTCGCCCTTAAGGGATCGCCCGGCATCAAAACCGTCTTTGCAATCTCTCCGTAATTCGCTCCGTTATGCGGAGTAGGTACAGTACTCATAAGCATCCTCCTTCATTCCTGTCTTTTGTTATTATAATACTTCTTTTTTTATTTAGAATCAACAACTTTCTGGATTGATCCGCTCTTTCCACGCAACGAAAAAATCCAGAGCACAGGATCTCTGGATTCTTTCGGCTGACGCCTCTGCTGTCAGCCTGCATTACCATGTCTTCTCTTTTCACTCTTCGGAAGGGAAATCCGGAATAGATGGCGGAACAGCCGCCTCGCGTTAAACGGAATTAAAGGATAGATATAGCTCTTCCCCGCAATGGTCCGGTTGGTCGCGATTGCAATCACCGCCAGCAGCATCCCTCCCGCAAATCCCCACACGTCAAAGAACCAGGTCAGAATCAGGGAAATAATCCGCAGAAATTTGATGGCATACCCCAACTCATAGCTGGACTGTGTATAATTCGCGATGGCGACAAACGCCATGTACAGCATTGCCTCCGAATTAAACCAGCCCGAGCTCACCGTGAATTCCCCAATGACAAGACCCGCCGTAACGGATAAGGGGGTACTGAGCATACTTGGCGTGTTCAGGGCGGCAAGCCGAAGCCCGTCGATTGCAAGCTCCAGGATTAGAAACTGCCAGATGAGTGGAATATTCATGGTATCTTTGATCATAATGAATTCAAATCCCCCCGGAATCCACTCCGGATGGTTGGTCAGCAGCAAAAACAGCGGAGTCAGCACCAGCGCGATAATATTAATCAAAAACCTCGAGAACCGCAGATATGTCCCTGTAATCGGCGGAAAATAATAATCGTCCGCTTCTTCCACAATATCAAAAATAGAGGTCGGAAGAATCATGGCCGCCGGCGAAGTGTCCACCAGGACAATCAGATTTCCCTCAAGCACAGAAGCCGCCGCGGTATCCGGCCTCTCCGAGAATTTGAACTTCGGAAAGGGGTTGAACCAGTGGTGCTTATACAGACACTCCGCAAGACTCTGCTGATTCATGGTCAGGGCATCGACATCGATCTTCTGAATTCTCTGCCGGATCACATTCAAGAACTTCTCATCCACCCGTCCCTTCATGAAGCAGAGTACAATATCCGTCTTGGAGCTTCTTCCCGCCTGATACATCTCCATTGTCAGATCCGTGCTGCGGATCCGCCTTCGAATCAGGGCGGTATTAAACACCAGGGTCTCCACGAAGCCGTCCCTCGAGCCGCGCATCACCTTATCCTTCTCCGGCTCCCCCACCCCTCTGGCGGGATAGGTCCGGCAGTCAATTGCAATTGCGTCCTCATAGCCGTCTACCAGCATACAGGTAACGCCGGCCAGGATATTGTCGATGATCTGCTGCTTATCCCGGAGCAGATCCACCTCGATATAGGGCATCGAGCCCTTCAGCATCTCATAACCGTTCTTCGGCGTCTGCTCCGGCGTCATGCTTCCGAAGTTCTGCATGAGCTTCTGCATGATCTCATCCTTCACAAAGCCGTCGATAAAATAAAGACAGGCTCTCCTGCCGCCGAAGGTAACGACCCGGTATATGATGTCAAAATTATCCTCAACGGCAAGGGCCTGATTAAAATAAGCAATGGATTCATCCAAATTCGCCGAAATATAATCGGGCATACTGTTTCATCTCCTCTCGCAGCGTTTCGCTTTAGAGTTAGTATGTCCCTCTTTTGTTAAGATTATCCATTCCGGCGTGTATTTTTGGCGTGTATGTTTGACGCGTATGTCTATCTGTCTCTGTCTTCTATCTTCTATTAGTGCCCATGGCAGCCGCCCGAGCAGGAGCATCCACCCTCCGCTTCATGGCCGGGGCAGTCCGAATGATCGCAGTTGGATTCATAGCTTGCGCCCGCGCTTCCATCCAAGTACGCGGCAACCGCAACATTCACATCTCCCTGCATTCCCGGAACCACAAGAATTCCGGATTCCATCATCATCTGCATCGCAGGTCCGCCGATACCGCCGCAGATTACGACATTGACGCCGCGATCCTTTAAGAATCCGCCCATCGCCGCATGTCCGCCGCCCTCCGGCTTCACCGTAACACGGCTTATAAGGCTGCCATTCTCAATCGTATAGATCGTGAAGCACTCACAATGTCCGAAATGCCCGGATACATTGCCGTTCTCATCCGTTGCGGCCGCAATGACGAGCTGTCCGTTCTCCTCCTTCTTCTCAACCGGAAGAGTCTTCTCAAGGAAATCCGCCGCCTCATCCAGCCAGTCTCCCGTCAGCCCTTCAATCGTTCCGGCATCCACCGCCTGCGCGATCTCGGGATCCACCGGGATCCTTGCAAGAACCTTCAGGCCGAACTTCGACGAAATCTCATCCGCGTGGCTCTTTCCGAAGATACTGATCTTCTCGCCGCATTTCCCGCACTGAACATAGCTGTAATTCTCAACCACGCCAAGCACCGGAATATCCATCGCCTTGGCCATATTCACCGCCTTGGATACAATCAGGGAGACCAAATCCTGAGGGCTTGTAACGATAATAATCCCGTCAAGGGGCAGGGACTGAAATACGGTTAACGGCACATCACCGGTTCCGGGCGGCATATCCACGAACATATAGTCGACATCTCCCCAGACAACCTCAGACCAGAACTGCTTGACCGAACCTGCAATGATGGGGCCTCTCCAGAGCACCGGCATCTCTTCCTCCTCCAGAAGCAGGTTCACGGACATAATCTCCGTCCCGTTCTTCGTCATGGTAGGAAGGATCCCCAGATCATTGGCCTGTGCCTTGGAATGGACGCCGAATGCCTTCGGAATAGAAGGCCCCGTAATATCCGCATCCAGAATCGCGGTCTGATACCCCTTTCTTCCCATTAATACCGCCAGATATGAGGTCACAAGCGACTTACCGACGCCGCCCTTGCCGCTGACCACGCCGATAACACGCTTGATATTGCTGTACTGGTTCATCGGCTCCAGCATCTCCTCCCTGGACGGCTGCCTGGACGAACAGCTCGCCCCGCAGCTGGAACAGTCATGGGAACATTCTTCCTCCGGAATCTGATTCACATTCTCTTCACTCATCATTCATTCTCCTCTGCGTTAATATTGTTTCTTTGCAGCTCCTGCGGACAGCTCTTACAGCTGCGCCCGCATTCACAATGCGTAGTCGCCACCTTATAATTCCCGCCCTTCACCAGCAGGCCCTTGCCCATACACAGGGCTTCGGCCGACTTGTTCCTGCCGGAATACAACATTCTCTGGAAGGTCCCCCTGGATACGCCCATTCTCCTGGCCGCCTCCTCCTGATCAAGTCCCTCCAGATCACACAGCCGAATCGCCTCAAGCTCGTCCACATTCAGAGTAATGAACTCACACTCCTTATCCTCCGGGCGGAACACCCGGTCATGGAACTCCCGGCAGACCCTTCTGCATTTCGCATTTCTTGGCACTTCAGACTCACCATGCCTTTCTGCGTTAATTGTGCATATGCACGATATTTATTATACTACCGAACGGAAATTTGTCAAGATGGAGATAGAGATTTATGAAAACAGGAACGGGAATCTGCCGGAATGAAAAGAGGACAGCCTCTCAGCTGTCCTGCTCTGCCATCTCCTCCCATTTCTCCATCAATTCCTCAAGCCTTGCCTCTGTTTTCTGCTTCTCCTGATTCAGCTCCATCAGACGGCTCGGATCGGTGAAGACCTCTTCCCTGGTCAGCTCCTCATCGATCTCCTGATTTCTGGCTTCCAGGGACTGGATCTCATTCTCGAGCTTCTTCAAATCATTCTGGTGCTTGCGGATTCTGGCCTGCTCCTCCTTCTGCTGCTGCCACATCAGCTTTCCTTCCGACTGTGCCTGGGGCTTCGCAACAGACCAGATCATCCCCTGTGCGCTTCCGGCGCTCTGACTGATTCGAAGGTTCCTCACATTCCGATCCGCCGCCTGCAGCAGTGCCGTCCCGTCGGGAGCGGTTCCGATCCCAAGCTGCGCGCGCTCCACATCCGCTTTCTTCTCCAGATAATAGTCGTAATTACCAATGTAATTCACCAGTGAATGTGCCGTCAGATCCAGAATCCTCGTCGCCGTCCGGTTAATGAAATATCTGTCATGCGACACATACAGCACGGTTCCCGTGTAGCTTCGTATCGCGTTCTCCAGGATCTCCTTGGAGGTAATATCCAGATGATTGGTCGGCTCATCCAGAATCAGAAGATTTGCTTCCGACAGCATCAGCTTGGCTAACGAGACCCGGCCCCGCTCTCCGCCCGATATCGAACCAATCAGCTTGAACACATCATCATTGGTGAACAAGAACGCGGCCAGCGTATTGCGGATTGCCGTATCATTCATATGGGGGTATTCATCCTGAATCTCCTCGAAGATGGTCTTCTTCGGATCTAACACCTGATGCTCCTGATCATAATACCCAATCCTCACCCGCGTTCCAAGCCGAATCTCACCCGCATCCGCAGGCTCCAGGCCATTAATAATCTTAAGCAGAGTCGTCTTGCCGGTTCCGTTATTGCCGATAATCGCAACCTTCTCCTCCCGCTTAATTTCAAAGCTGATGTCCTCAAACAGCCGGTTCGTTCCGAACGCCTTGGACAATCCCCTCACCGTAAGCACATCATTACCGCTGATCACATGGGGCTCCAGGCGGATATCCATGCGGGAATTGATCTCCGCAGGCTTCTCAATCCGCTCCACCTTCTCAAGCATCTTCTCTCTGCTCTCCGCACGCTTAATCGACTTCTCCCTGTTGAAGGAGCGGAGCTTCGCAATCACTTCCTCCTGGCGTTTAATCTCCCTTTGCTGATTAAAATAATGCCGCAGAACCGTCTCTCTCTGCGCTTCCTTCTTCTGCGCGAAGGCCGTATAATTCCCCTCATACATCACGGCTTTGCTTCCCTCAAGCTCGACCACCTTCGTGACCACCTTATCCAGAAAATACCGGTCATGCGCAACCACGACAACCGCCCCCTGATAATTCACAAGAAAGTTCTCAAGCCAGGCAATCGACTCCATATCCAGATGGTTCGTCGGCTCATCCAGCAGAATGAGATCCGGCGTAGACAACAACAGCTTACCAAGCGCGACCCGCGTCTTCTGTCCCCCGGACAGAGTCGTAATCGGCTTTGAGAACTCCTCCTGCGTGAATCCAAGACCCTTTAGAATTCCTGCTACCTCTGACTTGTACGCATAGCCGTTCTGATGCTCGAACTCATGCGTGAGTCTGGTATAGGTATTCAGCAGCCTCGTCAGCTCCTCTCCGTCTGCCTCTTTCATCTGCTGCTCCAGGCTCCTGATATTCTCCTCCAGCCGGATCACATCCGCCTTCACCGTCAGCATCTCATCATAAATCGTACTCTCGCTTGATAACTCCTGGTGCTGGGCCAGATACCCGATGGTCGCATCCTTCGCAAGGATCACCTCGCCCTCATCCGCAGGCAGCTCGCCCATGATAATCTTTAACAGTGTCGACTTCCCCGCGCCGTTAATCCCGACAATCGCCGCCTTCTCCCTCTCATTCACATGAAAGGAGACCTGATTCAATATGATATCCGTACCGTAGCTCTTGGTTATATTCTTACATGCTAAAATCATCTGATTCCTCATTCCCGCGCGCCCAAGCAGAACTCCTGCTCTCCTGCGCCTTCTTCTGCGTTCACGGCCTCACCGGCACGCTACGGCACATATTGTAGCACAGGGGAAGGAGGGAAGTCAATTATCAGATAAGAAGCATCCCCTATTGCGCCAGCCTGTATTTCTTGTTCCTGCCCCGTCCTGATATGGTAATCAAGCCGTTCTCACACATCCGGCGTGCCACAAGATAGGCACGGGTATGCCTGACATTCAACAGTTCCTGTAATTCCGCCTCTCCAATCTCACCATACTCCTCAAGATAGTCAAGAACAATTCTCATTTTTGGAGTGACAGAGACGGAATCTCCCCTTGTTTTCCGGATGGAAGGAGATTCTTCTGGTAAAGCCGCGTTCTGGTTTGGCAGAACCAGCTTGAAGGTATTGGGGGTGATTTCCAGCTTGGGCTGGGCGGCGCATTCGCGGTATAGACTGAATATTTTCCGGATTCCTGTACCGTAGGATTCAATCAGTCTCAGACGATGGAAGATCTCCGCCAGCTTGCGGTTGCGCGGTTGAGAGATACCGTTTCGGATGTCTTCCGCGGAAAGCCCGGGAAGCAGGCCGCCGATGGAGATGAATTCCATGCAGCTATCGTTGACATTAATAATAATACTGCCGCTGAACGAGTAATCACGATGAACCAGTGCATTCAGCAAAGCTTCCCGAAGGGCTTCTTCCGGGTAGTCCCGTTTCTCGATGCGTTCAAGCCCAAGAAAGGTAGAAGCCGTTCGATTACAAAACGTAAGATAAGAATAAGTATCATCAAGCTGACGGAAGATCGACCCGCCAAATTCTCTGTTATCCTTAAAGAGGGTATTTGCCTCGTCGCCAAATACGGCAACCTTGGTTGTATGCCTGCACTGGTCAGAAAGGATTACAGCAAGGTTCGTATAAAGATCGTCATGAATATCCCGAAGTCCAAGCGCGATGTACTTGTCTTCGGAAAATTGCGTGTTGTAACGGGCAAAAGCCTCTGACGCTTCACTGAATATTCACTGAATATTTACTTTGATTATGTGACAAAAAAAACAGCAATCTCCCCATTGACAACTCCCCCTCAATCGGTTATAGTATAGATGTAAGATAGTTAGTTACTCAACTAACAAACCAGCAAGCAAAGGGGTGATACAGTTGAATATCAATCCGAACTCAGAGAGGCCCATCTTCATCCAGATTGCGGAGCAGTTGGAGGATGCGATCGTTACAGGGGTCTTTCCGGAGGAGACGAAGATTCCCTCCACGAATGAGCTGTCAGCCCTGCTGAATATCAATCCTCATACCATCCTGAAAGGGATGAATCTGCTTGTGGACGATGGTGTCATTTATAAGAAGAGAGGTCTGGGTATGTTTGTGAAGGAAGGTGCAGTCGAGAAGGTTCGAGAAAAGAGGCAGGGGCAGTTTTATCATCAATTTATTGAGACAATGATTGAAGAAGCGAATAAGCTGCATATGACAAAGGAAGATATTATATCTCTGGTAGAAAGGGGCTATGAGAATGAATGCAATCAGGATTCATGATGTGACGAAGAAGTATGGGAATGTGACAGCGCTGGATCACGTCTCCCTCTCCTTTGAATACGGGAAGATTTACGGCTTCCTTGGAAGGAACGGAGCCGGGAAGTCCACGCTGATCAATATTATTGCGAACCGCATCTTTGCGGATTCCGGCGAAGTTCTGATCGACGGCATTCCGGCAAAGGAGAATATGCGGGCTCATGAGAAGATTTTTTGTATGAGCGAAGCAGATTTGTACGATACAAGCCTGAAGGTGAAGGAGCATTTCAAGTGGATTGGCCGTTTCTATGACAGCTTTGATATTGAGAAGGCATTTAGAATTGCAGAGAAGTTCGAGCTGGACACGAATCGGAGGTTCAAGGCACTGTCAAAGGGCTATCAGTCCATTTTTAAGCTGACAGCCGCGCTGGCGCTTGAGGTTCCGTATGTGATCTTTGACGAGCCCGTGCTGGGGCTGGACGCCAATCACAGGGAGCTGTTCTATGAATTACTGTTGAAGGATTACGAACAGAATGAACGAACCATTGTCATTGCGACGCATCTGATTGAGGAGGTGGCGAATCTGATTGAAGAGGTTGTCCTGATCGACAGGGGGAAGGTGCTGGTGCAGGAGAATGTGGGAACCCTGCTGGAGTCTGGATACAGCGTCACGGGGCTTGCAGAAGAGGTGGATGCGTATTGCAATGGGAAGAATGTCATTGGATCCGATGAGGCGGGAAGTCTGAAGGCTGCCTATGTGCTGGGAGACAGGACTCCGCTTCCTAAGAATAGTCATCTGCAGATTTCGGCTATGAACCTGCAGAAATTGTTCGTGAAATTAACAGAGAAAGGCGGTCGCTGACATGACAAAGTTAAAATCTATGATCCAGTATGAATGTATGACTTCTGCCCGGTATATTCCGATCTTCTATGCCATTGAATATGCGGTTGTGATTCTGGTCACTGTAATGATAGGGATTTTTTCCGGAAGTTTTGAGAATGGAGGAACAAGCGCCCTGGAGATTAACAGCCTGATCTATGTCAGCGTCCTGGGAGCGCTGGGGTTTCATGAAGATTTTAAGATGCTGATTCAGAACGGATTTACCAGAACCTATATCTTTGCCGCCGCGGTTTCGTTATTTTGCTTCATGTGCGGAATTATGTCGTTTGTCGATGCCGTTATAGGGAATCTGCTGCATCGGCTGCTGCCCCGCTATGACTCCCTCTACGGCGCGGCCTACGGGTATGATCATTTCCTTGCGAACTGGCTCTGGCTGTTCACCCTCTACCTGCTTATGTGCTGTCTGCTGTACCTGATTGCTCTTGTGATTCATCGGATTGGAAAGCATCTGTCGCTCTATGTGGGAATTGTACTTGGCGGAATCATTGTCCTGATTGCGGCGTTCTTCCGGTATGTACTTCCCAGGGAGGCGGCGGGCAAAGTCCTGGAATTCCTGATGAATGTGATGGGCTTCATGAGTGACGGGACGGTGAATCATCTCCTCCCCGCGCTGACGTTCCTGGTGCTTGCGTGCGTGTTCGGGGCCGGGGCGTACGCGGCGATTCGGGGAACGGAGCTTCCATGATCGTTCCCGCTCCGAAGAAATTTTCCACAGGAAATAAAATCCAAACCCAACGCACAGCAGACAGGAGCCTTACAGCCCCTGTCTGCTGATATTCTGCATCGTATTCACAATATGCTCATGCGCCAGTGCCTCTGCCTTAGCCCCGTCCCGATTCCTGATTGCCTCCAGGATCAGCTTATGCTCCTCGTTCGACTCAACCGCCCGCCCGCTGCTTGAGAGCGAGATTTTCCTTACTCTTTCCACATAATGATGAAAGTCGGACAGCACATGGTTGAGGATCTTGCTGTTCGAGGCCTCATAGATCAGCTCATGGAACCGGTTATCCAGCTCCACAAGCTGCTCGTTATGCCCCTTCCTGGCGTGGAATTCCGACAGATAGATCGTCTCCTCCATCGCCTCAATCTGCTCCTCCGTAATATGCTCGCAGGCCCAGCGGGCGCAGAGCCCCTCCAGATAAGAACGGATCACATAGATATCATGGACATCCTTCTCCGAGATTCCCGTCACATACGCGCCCTTATTCGGTATGATGCTGACCAGACCCTCCAATTCAAGCTGGCGCAGAGCCTCCCGCACCGGAGTCCGGCTTACGCCAAGTTCCGCCGCGATAGTATTCTCCTTCAGCTCCTCGCTGTCTTTGTATTTTCCGGATAAGATATCCTCCCTCACGCGGCTGAAAACCCGTCCGCGCAGGGAATATTTATCGCTCACCTCGTCCATCTTGTCCTCCTTCACAACGAAGCCTGACTGCTCTTTCGCCGATCATCCCTTCATCTTCTCTATGGTCTCCATGATGTAATCAGCGAACTGCGCTCCGGTTGCTCCGGTATCCCGTCCGGTCATCACAAGCTTTCTCTCGGTTACGGTACAGATATCCAGTGCCGCGTAGAGCTGATCCGCCTCTTTGGTGTAACCGATATGGTTCAGAAGCATCGCGCCCGCGCGGATCATGCTGCACGGATCGGCGTAGATGTCACGTCCCTCCTGTACCATGCGCGGCGCGGAGCCGTGAATCGCTTCGAACATCGCATAACGCTTGCCGATATTGGCGCTGCCGGCCGTTCCGACACCGCCCTGGAATTCCGCCGCCTCATCGGTGATGATATCACCGTACAGATTCGGCAGTACGACAACCTGGAAATCCTTCCTTCTCTTCTCATCCACAAGCTTCGCGGTCATAATATCAATGTACCAGTCGTCCGCCGTAATCTCCGGGTACTCCTTTGCAATCTCGCGGAAGATATCAAGAAACTTTCCGTCAGTGGTCTTAATGATATTGGCCTTAGTTACAGCCGTTACTCTGGTCTTATGATTCGCCCTGGCATATTCAAACGCAGCGCGGATAATTCTCTCGGTTCCCTGTGTGGTAACAACCGTGAAGTCCACTCCCAGATCCTCCGTTACATGAACCCCCTTCGAACCGACGGCATACGCGCCCTCTGTATTCTCACGGTAGAAGGTCCAGTCAATTCCCTGCTCCGGGATCCGCACGGGCCTGACATTCGCGAACAGATCCAGGGCCTTTCTCATCGCCACGTTAGCACTTTCTACATTCGGCCACGGATCGCCCTTCCTCGGCGTTGTGGTAGGCCCCTTGAGAATCACATGGCATTCCTTTAAGGCTGCCAGAACATCATCGGGAATCGCCTTGCCCTCTGCCGCCCTTCTCTCTATGGTAAGCCCTTCAATATCACGGAATTCTACCTTACCGGAAGCAATCTCATCCTGAAGCAGGAACTTTAAGATCCGCTCCGCCTGCCCGGTAATTGCGGGTCCAATTCCGTCGCCTCCGCAGACTCCGATGATAATAGGCTTTAATTCCTTATAATTGATAAAATCCCCCTGAGCCTTCATGACCTCCACTCTTTCAAGCTGCTCCTGTAAGAGCCGTCCGAAGGCTTCCTTCGCCTGTTGAATCTTCTCGTTCCATTCTGTACTCATGCGTTACCCTCCTGTTATTCCATTCTACCGCTTACAGTCCTGATCCATGTCCGGAATCACAAACCCGCATTCCGCGTGATGGAGCGCAATCTGCTCCAGCAGCTCCGAATCCGTAATCACGGTAATCCGTCCTTCGTCATACTGCCTGTCAACCCATTCCTTAATCTTAGCCACCAGCGGATGAGATTTGTCGATGGTCGAATCTCCCTTCAATCTGTAATAGGTATTAATCCAGTGAGCAATTCCCGCCAGTCCCGAAGTATTGGACACTGCCACTAAAACCGGACGATTCAGAAATTTCTCTGTATCAAATATATTATAAATTTCCTCATTTTTCAAGAGTCCATCCGCATG
>CALWGS010000174.1 GCA_944380155.1 uncultured Lachnospiraceae bacterium | reverse complement strand
GGCTTACAATAACACGTTCGGCTCCGTTAATTACAAACGTGCCGGTCTCGGTCATTAACGGAAGATCACCCATAAAAATATCATGCTCATTAATCTCGTCCGTTTCATGATTGTGAAGACGTACCTTGACCTTCAGCGGCGCAGCGTAAGTGGCGTCCCTCTCCTTGCACTCCTCAATCGTATACTTTGCGTCATCCACGCATAATACGAAATCCACGAATTCCAGACTTAAATGTCCGCTGTAATCCGAAATCGGAGAGATGTCATCAAAGACCTCGTTCAGACCCTCATCCAAAAACCACTGATAGGAATCCTTCTGAACTTCAATGAGATTCGGCATGTCAAGGACTTCCTTCTGCCGGGAATAGCTCATGCGAACGCCTTTGCCAACTTTGATTGGACGTATTCTGTTTTTATCCATTGACGTTTTCACCCCTTGAAATATTTTGAATTTGCACTACTACGGCTTTACCTTCTTTCTAATTAATATGAAACCTGCAAGTGACAGGCGTATTAATAGTAATTTCCCATGCCGTTTTACCGGTCTTGCTAAAATTCTTAAACTTTTTGCTCGAAATCACTTTTCAATTTTATGATTATGTGCTATAATATCAGGGAATGGATATATAGCACCATAATAGTGCACTTTTCATGTTACAACACATTTGTCAAGTTGTCAATAACTAATTGACAGCTTTTTTATTTTTTGGCATTTTTACCGGAATAATACAGCAAAGTGCTCCCTCTTTCTTACGATTCTCTTAACCTTCGCAAGCCGCCTTGATCCCCTTTCCTTCAAATGATATAATAGTTGGCGCAATGACAGGTGAATCCTGTCCGTAACTCCCGAAAAAGAAAGGACTATTATGAAATCACATGACTTTTCCCCTTCTGATCCCGAGGCGCAGCTTCCGGGGACGGACTGCGAGGCGTCAGACGGGTTCCCTTCCACGCAGGGAGAGAGCGTGGACGCGCATGGATCCCATACAGACAGCGGGGCAGACTCGCCCGATACCGCCTCTCCCATATGGCATTCCCTGCACGAGAGGTTCCGCCGCCGCGCCCCCGTTCCGGACTTCGTTCCGAACTACCCTCTCTCTGGCCCGGGCAGCAGGAAGCGCTATCTGGTGTTCTGTTTCCTGCTGCCCTTCCTTCTGCTGCTTGCCGGCTTCATCTATCAGGGCGTCTATCCGTTCGGGGATCGGCAAATCCTGATTATGGACGCGTGGCACCAGTATTTTCCGTTCTTTGAAGAACTGCATACCCGCCTGCGCTCGGGGGACTCTCTGTTCTACTCCTTTACCACAGGCATGGGAACGAATTTCATCGCGATGTTCGCCTACTACCTGGCAAGTCCGCTCAATCTCCTGGCCCTCCTGGTTCCGACAGAGTACCTGCGGGAGATCTATGCCGTGATTACCCTGCTGAAGGTCGGGCTTGCAGGACTGTTCTGCGGAATCTATCTGCACCGGGTATTCAAGCGGAATGATCTGACTCTTCCCATGTTCTCCGTCTGCTTCGCGCTCTGCAGCTTTATGATGGGATATTACTGGAATATCATGTGGCTGGATACGGTCATGCTGCTTCCATTGCTTGCCCTTGGAATTCACAGACTGGTCACGGAGGGGCGGTTCCGGCTGTATACGCTAACCCTGGCTCTTTCGGTTGTCTCTAACTATTACATCGGCTTTATCGTCTGTATCTTCACGGCGATTTATTTCTTTATCCTGTGCATTGTCCACCGCATCGGCTTCCGCCGGTTCCTTGTGCGCTTCGCACAGATTGCCCTGTTCTCCGTTCTGGGACTTCTGATGACCGCCCCGATTACCTTTACGGCCTACGAGGCTCTAATGCGGGCTTATTACGTTCCGGAGCAATTTACCGATGCGATTGAGCTGTATCACAGCTTCTGGGAAATTATAACGCAGGTGCTTGCCTTCATTCCCCCGACCTACTCGGAGGGACTGCCGAACCTGTACTGCGGGTTCTTCTGCTTCCTGATGCTGTATGTGTTCCTCCGGGCACGCCGGATCCGGATCCGGGAGAAAGTCCTGTATGTTCTGTTCCTTGCCTTCCTGATTGTCAGCTGTAATATCAATCTTTTGAATTACATCTGGCACGGGCTGCACTATCCGAACATGCTGCCGTACCGGTTCTCCTTCCTGTTCTGCTTCCTGCTGGTCATTATGGCATATAAGGCATTCCGCTGTCTGTCGGAGTTAAGATGGTTCGACCTGGTCATTATGTTCGTGATGTACCTTGTCTTCCTTCTCTTCTCTGTTCCGGTTCTGGAAACCTATGAGCTGGGCAGTCTGATTGCAGCAGGCAATTTCGCCCTGTTCGCGGTGTATTTCGTGATTCTGGCGGTGTATCTGCTCAAGAGGGTGGATCGGAAGAAAATCAATATCGCAATCTCGTCCGTTATGCTCGTAGAATTCTTGATCTACATGATCATAACCGCCGAGCAGGTGGGTTCCTCCTCCAGAACCTCCTACATTAATAAAGAAGAAGAGATGACCGTCTTCCTGAATGCGGTTGAGGAGACGGACGATGAAATCTTCTATCGAACCGAGTTCTCGACCTGGTATATGTTGAATGCCGCTCCGCTGTACGGATATAACGGGATCGCCCAGTTCTCTTCCACGGCCAACTCCGGCGTATCCTGGCTGCTGGAATCACTGGGCCTGCCGAGCAGTCCGTCCGGGAACCGCTTCACCTACGGCGCGACCAGCCCCATTGCGAATGCTTTTATTAACCTGAAATACATGCTGTCCTCGAATAATACCCTGAAGGATACGTATGCCTATGAGCTGGTTGATTCCATTGACGAGACGGCCCTGTTCCGGACGACATCCTATCTTCCGCTCGGCTTTATGGTGGAAAACGGAGTCGATACGCTCAAGACCAATGCCCTGACTCCGTTTGACAGGCAGAACGAGTGGATTCGGGAGCAGACCGGAATTCGCGGGGATGTATTCATCCGGATCCCGATTGAGACGGTCGGCCACAGCAACCTCTACGTTCCCATCCTGACAGATGCCCGGTATGCATATGTATCCAAATCTGCCGACATTTCCGGGAGGCTGAAGTTCAATTACCGGATGCCCGAGTCCGGTCAGGCCTTCGCTTATTTTGATCTTCCGGGGCATTCTTCTGTGACTCTGCTTCAGGATAACGAGGAAGACAGCGCCGTTGAAATCGCGCTGGACGGGGCCTCTGTTCTGGCTCTTGGAGACATCGAAGAGGACGTCCTGATTTCCCTGCGGGCGCCGACGGCGCAGGATGAGAGCGGTTTCGTCAATTCCTGCGTCTATTATCTGAATGAGGATGCATATGAACAGGCCCTTCAGACACTGACGCCGGAGGAGATCCTGACCATATCTCCGGACTATTATCCGGATATCACAATTGCGGATAATCCTCTGGAGTTCCAGAACCGGCTTCTGGAGCTTGCAAGCGGAATTGAGGGAACTGCCATGACGCAGATTGCCCCCGAGTCCGTGTCCTATGAGAATATACGCTTCTTCTACTCCGAAAGCGGGATCTACGGCTTTGAATCCAACAGCGCCTCCGAGCAGGCCTCTCTGGAGCTGACCCTTACCATGCCGGAAGACGGGAGTCTGTACACCATGATCAATATTGATGATGCGGATTCCGATGAGATTATCGTATCCTGCGGGGAAGAGGAGACGACCTACAACATCCGCTATCCCTATGTGATTGCCATGGGCACTTACGAGGAGGGGGAATCGATCACGATTTCCGTCACTCTGGAGGAGGACTCCAGCGGAGGAATCCACATCCGTCCGTATCTCCTGAACGAAGAGGTCTTCGAGTCGGCTCTGCATGAGCTTGCCAACGAGCCGTTCATCATAACCCGGATGGAGGAGAGCCGAATCGAGGGTACGGTCACTGCCAGAGAGGACGGGTATCTGTATACCTCCATTCCCTATGAAGACGGCTGGAGCGCCTATGTAGACGGAGTGGAGACGGATACGGTTCCGCTCGGCGACGACGGATTCCTTATGATTCCCGTTACCGCAGGAACTCATACGATCACGCTGCGCTATATTCCTTCCGGCTTCCTGCCCGGCTGCGCCGCCTTCGCGGGGGCTGCGGCTGTCTTCATCGGGATCTGTGTGCTGACAAGGAATAAGAAATATGAATCGGCAGAGAGCGTCTGAAGCTGCTCTCCGAACCGAATCTTGTATCCGCTCTAAAGAGATCACAACAGGGCTGTCGGTGAAAGAAGATTTCTCTCACCGGCAGCCCTGTTTCGCAGCCTTCGCATCTATTTTCCGAACCACTGAACCGCTTCGCTCTGTCCCGTCAGAAAGAAGCCGTCATATCCCTGCTCCTCAAGGCGATTTAAGAACTTCCCTGTCTTCTTCGGGCGTTCGAACAGAGCCGTATCATATTCCAAACGCAGCTCCCCGGCCTTCCTGTAAGCCTCCTCGAAGGCCTTCTCATCATACAACACGGCAATCCTCTTCCTTGCGTCCGGGATCTCCGCGCCCATCTCTGCCAGGATTCCGAAGATCCGTTCGAATCCGATGGAGAACCCGACTGCCGGAACGGACTCATTCAGGAACTTGCCGATCAGGTTGTCGTACCGTCCGCCGCCGCCGATGGCTCCCTTGAACTTCCGGCTCTCCGCCTCGAAAATGGTTCCCGTATAGTACCCCTGTCCTCGAACCAGCGAGATATCGAACACAACCTCATAGCGGCCTCCGGCAATCTGTTCCACCGCGGACACAATCCGTTCCAGGTTCTCAAGTGTCTCGGCATCCGTGCAGTACGGTCTGACCGTCTCCAGTGTGAACGGCATCTTCGCAAGCAGCTCAGAAAGTCTGTCAATGCTCTCCTGG
>CALWGS010000173.1 GCA_944380155.1 uncultured Lachnospiraceae bacterium | reverse complement strand
GCATCCTGTCCCGTCATTGCGTCCACTACGAGCACGGTATGATTCACTGTGAGATTCTCCTTGATCTCAATCAGCTCATTCATCATATCCTCATCAATATGAAGACGTCCCGCCGTATCAAGAATCAATACATTGTTGCCGTTCTTCTGCGCATGCTCCAGGGCTGCCTTCGCGATATTAACCGGCTTATGCCTGGTTCCCATGGCGAACACCGGTACGCCGACCTTCCCGCCGTTAATCTGAAGCTGCTCAATTGCAGCCGGACGATAGATATCACACGCCGCAAGCAGCGGCTTGCGCCCTTTCGCCTTCAGTCTTCCTGCAAGCTTTGCCGTCATGGTCGTCTTGCCCGCGCCCTGAAGACCGCACATCATAATGACCGTAATCTCACCGGGCGGAAGCAGGGTAAGCTCTGTCACCTCAGAACCCATCAGCGACACCAGCTCTTCATTCACAATCTTAATCACCATCTGCCCCGGCGTCAGGCTCGACATGACATCCTGTCCGATTGCTCTGTCCTGCACGGACTTCACAAAATTCTTAACGACCTTAAAGTTCACGTCCGCCTCCAGAAGCGCCATCTTTACTTCCTTCAAAGCGGTTTTCACATCTGCCTCTGTCAGCCTTCCCTTGCCGCGGAGGCTCTTAAACACATTCTGTAATTTCTCGGATAAGCTGTCAAATGCCATGGACATCCTCCTACAATTTCAAAAGAAGCTCCTTCGCAAGCCGCTTGATCTCGGCCGCGCCGGCCAAATCCCCTCCTGTCCCCATATCCTCCGCGATCTCTTCGATCCGGACGATACACTGCTTCGCTTCTCGAAACTTCTCCAGCAGGTGCAGCCTGTCCTCATAGGTTCTAAGCTGCCTGGAACATCTTCTTACAATGTCATAGACCCCCTGCCTGCTGATTCCCGCACCGTCGGCAATCTCTCCAAACGAAAGATTGTTCAGTACATAATCCTCGAAGATCTGCTTCTGATTCTCCTTCAGAAGCTCTCCGTAGAAATCATACAGCAGGGATAATTCTACAATCTCCTGTAAACGATCGGTAGATTCCTTCTCCATAACTGTTCCTCTCGTTCTTTCCCTCCGCTGTAAAGCAATTTGCTTGACAGACACAAGTAGTAGTATAATCGATTCCCTTCTGCCTGTCAAGACATTTTTTATAATTTTATTGCCTTCTGTGTCGGACTTAACGGGGAATATTTTCCGGGATGCGTCCCTGCGTGAACAGATACGCTCCGATTCCGACCGCTATGGTGAGATTCAGGGAATCCACATCCCTGGTCTGGGAGATGAAGACACTGGTTCCGACATTATGATAAGAAGCATCCAGCCCTGCCGCTTCATTGCCGAATACCAGGGTGAACAGCTCCGGCTTCGGACAGGTTCCCGCTTCCAGTGTCCTCCCTCCGTCCAGCATGAAGGGAAATACCTCATGGCGCGGGTACTGCTCCCTGTACTGCGCGAAGCTTTCGAAATACCGGTGTCTGAGCCGGAAGAGCGCTCCCATAGAGGAACGTACTGTCTTGGGGTGGAATACATCCGCGCCCGGTGCAATGATGCCGACGTCATAGATGCCGAATCCAACAAGGGTCCTGAGAATCGTTCCGAGATTCCCCATGTTTCCGGGATTCACCAGAACAACGTGGGGTCTGGCATCCTCAAGGACGCATTCATACTTATCGAACACCCCAACAACAAAGCAATTCTCCTTCTCGCTCAGCCGCGCAATCAGCCGGTCGCCCTCCAGGAGCGGAATACCTTCGGCACGGCAGATCTCCGAAAGGGCCTGCCGGTCCGTGAAGGTCGAGTGGACATAGACCGCCCTCACCTGCTTCGGCCTTGCCTTAAGGAGCTCAAAGGTCGGGAATGCCCCGAGAGTATAGGAATAATCAAAATGTTTCTTGTAAGGTTTTACCGCTTCCATCCGCAGCCTCTTTCTTTTCTAAACAACGCATATTATGAATCCGGACATAAGAAAAGAGGATCGGCACACTCTGAAATATCCTCCTGTCAGCTAAAATATTCCAGAGCTTCCAACCCTCCCAAAAGACCCTCAGGCCGGCCTCGGCTGCAGCCGTTTACCAGGCGCCTGCAGCTTTGCCCTCCCAAAGGCCCCTCTCTCCGGGCAGCGGACGGCTGACGGAAGCACGGCCAAAGACAGACGTCCCCGTTCCGCTCTCCCCGGCCCTCCGACCGTATCGCACCGGCATGACACCGGCATGAAATCCCGAAAAGCTGCCGCCGTACCTGAATTCCGATCCCGAAGTACGGAACCGAAACAATGTCCGGCAACGAATCAAGTACATTATACATCAAGAGATTTTGACTTGTCAATGCGGTTACACAATTCTCTTCAAGTAAAATAAAGTATTTTTGAGGTCAATTAGATACAAAGTTCAAAAATCCCTCATATCAGCTTGACCGCTTCAATGGTTCCGCCCTTCCCGGCAATCAGATGTTCCAGAGAAACTACAAGCGCCTCCAGGGACTCATCCCCTACCTCATGATTGTCGCACTTGTAGATATCCTTCTCCTTGTCATACCAGATCCGGTAGTTTCCATCCGTTGTCTGCACCACAACGGAGTAATCATCAAAGGTCTGTTCCGATGTGAAGAGTTCCGCAATCCGATTCATCAAACCTTCCATACCCGCACCTCCGTTATGATAAGGGCCTTGCGATTAATACCACGCTGTCATCGGTTCCGCTCCCAAGGCCGATGGTCTTGCATCTTACGCCGCCCGAACCTGTGCCTGCATCAATAATAACACCATATTCTGCGGTAAAGGTTTCTCCGCCCCAGTAAGTATATTCCGTCTCATAGGAGCCGCAGTACAGTGCCACATGCCAGATTCCTTTATACCGGCCGTTATTCGAACCGCCGTAGAAAATCAGATCGCCGGGCTTTAACTCGTCAGCACCGACCATCTCATAGGCAACGTCCTTCCCCTGCTTAACGAGAGCCTCTGCCATTCCGGCTGCCGTAGGAGCGTAGGTCGAGCTCCCAACCGATACTCCCGCTTCCTTATAACTCTTCCACACGAGTGAACTGCAGTCATAATATCCATCCTGCATTCGCTTCTCATTGCTGTATGGAGAGCCGATTGCGTCCTCCGCGGCCTGGATTGTCTCAATAATCCTGGAATCTGCAACCACAACAACGCAGGTCAGCTCTTTCTCATCGACGCTTACGGTAATCGCCGTACTACCCTCACCCTTAGCCGTAATCTTGCCGGATCTGTTGACCGCTGCAACGGAGGTATCCCCGCTTGTATAGGAAACGGAGCTTCCGGAAGGAACATCTTCCACCTCGATTGTCTTCGTCTTGCCCTCCGTCAGCAGAACCAGCTCATCGTTCAGATGCGGATTCAGGACCGTTACCTCACAAGTAAGCGTCCGTCCGTACACCTCTGCCGTGATGACGCAGGTTCCCTCCGAATAGGCCCATACGCCGCCCCAATAGGAGCTGTATTCCGCAACCTGGGGATCGCTGCTGCTCCAGACAACCTCCGGAGAATCCTCCGCGTCCTCCACTGCCAGCTCTGCCGTACTGTATGTAGAGACCTCAAGCGTCTCAGCACTCAGCTTCGGATCATAGACGTTCAACTCACAGGTATAGGTCCCGTACATTCCGTAAGAATCATATCCAATCAGCGTGATCGTGGTGCTTCCCGTTGTGTGGGCGGTCACCTTGCCGGATGCATCAACCGAGGCAACGGAAGGATTGGAGCTTGACCACGTCATCGGAAGATTCTCCATCATACCGGCCGTCCGCAGGGTATCCTCCTCGCCGGGAAGCATCACTTTCTGCGTCTCGGCAATTCCCCTGGCCAGAACCTCAACCTCCATTACATCTGCGTACAGATACTCGGAATCTGAGGCATTCTCATAGAAATAAGCATAGACCTGAGCGGTTCCCTCTTCTCTTGCGGTGATGGTAAAGGTGTTCGGAAGCCACGAATTCTGCGTGACTGTCACAGGCCGATTATAACCATAAAACCAGTCAAAGAAATAAGATCCGGAAGATTCGGCGGTCACTCTGGTTACACAGTCCGAAGGCATCGTAACAACATAGGTCTCTCCTTCTACCATGGTAATCTTTCTCTCGGGGAAGGAATACTCACCCGGCTCTACCGTAATCTCACAGCTTCCGGCAATTCCGAAATAGTCGGAGACCGTAAGCGTGGCAGTTCCCGGCATCACGCCCTTAACCGTCGCCTCCATGCGATCCTCGCTTAACTCCGTGCTGATACAGGAGGCACCCCCGTCCTGCCAGATCGGGTAGTACAGATCTTCCGACTCCAGTCGGATCACCGCCTCTTCCCCCGCCTTCAGAGTAATATGGTCCGCGCTCAATACGGAATCAGTCTCTTCGTTCTCCTCCTCTGCTGCGGCATACGCCGTTGTTCCAAAGGCTAGGGAGCCGGGCAGAAGAAGCGCCGCCACAAGCAGGCAGGCAGTTCCCCGTTTCACTAATTTCAGCAATCTTATAACCTTCTCCTTTTCTGCACTGTATTCCGAAATCAGTCCTGGTTCGAATCCTCTACGGTTCCCGTAACGGTTTCGGTTCCGGAGGCGTCCATGGACTGGAAGAGCTTCCCTCCGCAGGTCGCGCAATACAGCGTGCCCATCTTGACCTCCGCCCCGCAGTTCGGGCAGACGCTGATCCCCTTCAGCTTCTGAACCTCGGCCTTGTACTGGGCCACCTTCGCCTCGGCCTCCTCAATTTCCATAAAATATCCCGCGAATTCATCCTTCTCATTCTGCTTATTCATCTCATAATAAGCCTTTCCGATCGTCTGATAAGCTTTTGCAATCTTGTCCTCCTCCGCGGTAATCTGACCGTTGATGCGGACGATATCCGCCATATCCTTTGCCTTTTTCGCAGCGTCCCTGCTCTTCTCCGAGAGCGTCTTTCCAAGGTTATTGAAGAAATCCATACACTTGTTCTCCTTTCGTCTTGTTCATAGAATAACGGCTGGTCATTCCGTGCTCCGCCGTGATATATCTATTATATCTCATTTGCGACAGACTGCAAGTGTTTTTTCGTAATTATTTTGATCATCTGTCAATTTCCGGACAGGATTTCAGCCGCCGCAGCCTCAAGTGCCTCGCTTGAGGCATTCGTTTGTTTTCTTCTTTCAATCAGCTCATGTGCCTGCAGATACGGCTCCCACTCAAGCGCAGCCAGAAGAAACAGCATCAGGAACAGAACGGATGATACAATAATTCGAATCAATGCCATACGCAGCCGTTTTTCCCTGTACAGCACATCCGGCACCCGATCCTTAACGCATATGAAATTCTTATTCCGCATGATTGCAGCCCCCTTTTCCGATTGGATCTTCCAGTATTACTTTATGCGTAAAAAAGACAGATATTCACCTCTGACTTTTTTCATGCGGGACGCGGAAAAGTCATTGAAAATTCCCGCACCTTCATATATAATGGTAACATCGTTTTGGAGGCCTATTAGAACGAATATTAAGCCAGAGGGCCATCATGAAAGGAGGAGACGTTATGCCATGGTGTCCGACATGCAGGAAGGAATACCAGGAAGGAAATTCGGAATGCCCGGACTGCGGCAGTACCCTTACGGATGAACTGCCCGAAGAAGAGGAGATGTCAGAGGTTGCTGTCCTGGAATCAAAGGTTCTTGCGGAACGCTTTCTTTCCTATTTGGATTACGAGCTGGGAGAGGGTGCCGTATTACATGAGCTTCCCGATAAAACCTGGCAGATTGTCATTGAAAAGGAACTCTGCCGCAAGGCAAAGAGATGCTTTGAGGCATTCT
>CALWGS010000172.1 GCA_944380155.1 uncultured Lachnospiraceae bacterium | reverse complement strand
TCAAGACCCCGCTGAGAGACGGCGACGTTGAAAGGCCTGACGATCCCGCCTATGCGAACGCCTACTTCATCAACGCCAACTCCGCCACCGCTCCCGGCATCGTAGACGCGGACCGCAATCCTGTACTGACCCGCTCCGAGGTGTATTCCGGCGTGTACGGCAGAGCGTCCATCAACCTGTACGCTTTCAACAGCAACGGCAACAAGGGCATCGCCTGCGGTCTGAACAACCTGCAGCTCATCCGTCCCGGCGAGCCCCTGGGCGGCAAGGCCAGCGCCGAAGCCGACTTCGCAACCGATGACGACGAGGATTTCCTCGGTTAAGACAAGAGAGGTAAACGACTATGACAACAATTCAGACGATCCTTCTCCTCGCTCTTCTCGTAATCTGGCTGTGCTTCAGCGTGGTATTTCTGATCACCGCCGTGCAGTCCTTCGTTTACGACCGCAAGCGTGAAAAGCGTGAGCGGGAACAGGCGGCCCATGACGCGGAGTATCACGAAAACCGCATGAAGCTGCTGGAGAAATAAACAACCAAGCCCTAGGGCGGCGGAGCGGTCTGCCGCCCTATTGGGGTATGGAAGGAAGTGACAAAATGCAAACCTTATCAATCGACCTGGAGACTGGTGTGGTAAAAAAAGTTGACAGCTTATTCTCAAGGATTTCATAATAAAATCAAGAGAATAAGGAGGGACTAAAAGTGTCACACAACTATGACCATGAATGCAAAGTATGGGCAATAAAGCTGGCGAAAGAAATCGGCGGCGCTAAGGCTGCTAAAGGATTAGGTATCTCTGAAGGGATCATTTAACTCTTCTATTACTTCTTTATCGCATATCAGTAAATGCTGACGGTTATATCTCAAGGCGGAAGGGTTAAGGGATGCCGGAAGACAGATCCTTATCCGGCGGATTTCCGGTAGATTACCAGGACGCCGGGCAGCTCGGCACACTGTTCATACCCATTTTCTTCTAACAGCATGATAAAATTCTCAAGTCCCTTCTCCCCCTCCTCCTCGTAGTTACGAAAATCTAACTGTGAAGAGGGGTTGAGTACGATGTACTCACAATCCAGAACGTGCTCGGGAGAGGAATGACGAATATCATACAGAATCTCCCGCTGCGACAGGAAGGTGGTATAGAAGGTAGAGGCGGATACGGATGCGGTATCCGGAATTATCGACAGGGTGTCCCGGAGTTCCTGGAAGGATTCGGCAGATTGGATGCACCGGAGCGGATAGGAGACAGCTTTCGGTACAATAACGCTTCCAAAGAAGACGGCGGCAATTACGGCTGTAACGGGTACAAGGACATGTCTGAGCCGGGCTTTGAAGTCAGCAAGGTTCACGATGGTCAGATAGAACAGGCACGCGGTGGATCCGAAGGTGTATTGGAAGAAGATATTATGCTGATAGGTATAATCTGACATCAGATTCACCAGGATGTAAGGAATCAGCAGGAGGCAGCGCTCGTATCTTCTTGTGAGCAGGGGAAGTCCCAGAAGCGGCAGCATCGTCATGCCAAGGAATGACAGCTTATCCGGATCCATAAACTCATAGAGAGCCTTCATGGGATTGAGAATCACGGATTTGATGATGGTGAACAGGGAGGAGGAGCCGTCATACATAAAGTTACTGTAACGATAGGTCATGACGCCGTCGCCGATTGCCGCAAGATATCCGGTAACGCCAAGGAACCAGATCAGGGATACAACGAAGAGAGCGATTCCGGTGGTCCAATTCTTTCGCTTTCTGCCGCCGCGCAGAAGGCTTGTTATGATCAGCCACAGTGCAATGACTGCGGTATAGACGGCGGCGTCCTCTTTCACTGTGAGGGTCAGCAGTGCGGATACCGTGATGAGAGCGGTATTTCCCGTCTCAATACCATAGAACAGCCACAGGATCAGAGGAGTGAGAAAGCAATTCTCGTGCAGGTCATAGCTGGTACCGCCCGAGAAGGCCGGATACAGCAAAAGAGCGGCGCAGAGGAACATCCTTGTTATATCGGACAGACCGCGGCGCTTTGCGATCTTCCAGAGCGGGATGACACAGGAGGCAAGGACGGCGGCCTGAAGCACCTGAAGAGCGGCGGGAGTTGGGAACAGCAGATAGAAGGGCAGCATCAGGTAATAGATCGGGGACATATGAACGCGAAAATGAGAGAGCGCCCCGTCCCGTTCCAGTGTAGTGATTGGAAGTCCAGTCTCCTTCATGTGATAGAACATTTGGGAGAAAATGCCAAAGTCAAAGGTCGGGGTACTGAAGCTGTACACCCGTCCGACTGTCCATGCGCTGACGAACAAGAAGAAGGCCGCAGTCAGCAGGATTGTAATCCACAGGCAGGCCTTTGATTTAACTGCGGGGGTATTCCCCAGCCTGCTCCCCAGTCTGTCCTCTGAGCAATTCCTCGGTCTGCCTCCCGAGCGATTTCCCGGTCTGTTCACTGACAGATTTCCCGGCCTGTCCTCCGGTGCGTTCCCAGATCTCTCTGACAACATATCCCACGGCTCCGGGGTCTGATCCCATCCGCGGACGGCATAGCCGATCAGAAGCATCCCGATCAGGATGCAGGCGCCAAGGAAGAGGCATGAAAAGGACGCGGAGAGCGCGGCGGCAGAGAGCACTCCGAATACAATGGTCAGGCCGACGCGCTCAACGACAGGCAGCTTTATGCCGCGGATCCGCTGCGGCAGGAGAGTCAGCAGTACGGTTCCCGCGAAGGTAACGGCAAGGATTCTTGCAAGCGACATACCGGCAAGGCCGCTCAGGTCATGGAGAGAGCGGAGCTCGCCCGGCAGAAGCAGGTATTCGATTGTGACGGCCGACAGCCATGACAGGATAAGCCGGCGAATGAAGTCCGGCAGTCTAAATGGCCGGATGGTGTGTAGAGCAGGCATCGTATTGTCCCCCTTCGATGTAAATAAATAATCTGTCAGGATCAGGGATGATAACAGCGCAGTCAGAGTATTCCCTTTTTTATTCGAATAAAAAACATCCCCTGTACCCAATCATCATACAGGGGATGTCTTTCAAAAGATCTGATAGAAATCTTACAAGTTTCTTTCTGTTTTTGGAAGAGTGACAATAGAGCTGAATTGATCGCCGTCTATGGCGACATCGAACTGTCCGCCGACGGATTCCGTATAGGTCTTGGCGATGGCCAGACCCAGGCCGCTGCCCTTGGTGGAGCGGGCCTTGTCCCCGCGGGCAAAGCGCTGCATAATTTCCTCCGGGTTGAAGTCCATCTCATAGGAGGAGGTGTTGACCAGGCGAACGAGCCAGGAATCGTCCTTCTCTTTCACCTCAAGATAGAGCCGGGTTCCGGACAGCGCGTATTTGATGGCATTCTCCAGAAGATTTGCGAATACCTGATGCATTCTTGCGCCGTCCGTAACAAGCGGGACGGAGGGTGAATCATAGTGGCGCCGCACGGAAAGGCCTGCTGCGGTTAATTGATCGTCGAGCAGTCCGACGGTCTGTTCAAGCAGCCGGATCAGATCAATCGGTTCCTTCCTGGCTTGCATGACGCCGCTGGAGACTTTGGTCAGTTCGAACAGGGATTCCACCAGATCGCGCATATACCCGGCCTTCTGATTCAGGCAGCAGAGCTGTTCCCTTGCGGATTCGGACAACTCTTCCTTCAGAAGCAGTTCGCTGTACCCGAGGATTGAGGTCAGGGGAGTTCGCAGATCGTGGGAGACATTCGAGATTAATTCCACCTTGAAGCGTTCGCTCGTGACGGCGGTTCGTACCGCTTCTTCATGCCGGGTCTGAACTTCAAGAAGCTGGGTCTCCGCTTCCAGGAAGGCACCTTCCTTCGCCGTAACGGGCAGACCCTTCCCGAAGCTGTCAAGCTGCTGCTCAAAGTGGTGCAGATCCGTGCCGTAGTTCCTGAGACAAAGCAGGGCAAGACATCCGGCGAGTGCGATGCATGACAGTACAACAATGTCTATGGAGAGCGCATTCTGAAACGGCAGGATGCACAGGCAGGAGACGGCAGCGGTAAACCAGACGGCGTAGAGAAGAAGAGCGTTCTGCGGCGTGCGGCAGCGCAGGGCGGCTCTGCGGATCAGGCAGGCGGAGAGGCGAAAGCGCGCATAGATCCAGCCCCATAATTCCCGGGCGCACAGCAGGGCGGCAAGTGTCAGGAGGAAGGAAAGCGGCAGGGGAGGCGCATCTAGAGCCAGCCGGATTAGTTTCGCTGCGGCAAACAGGAGGGCGGCTCCGTCCGGACCGAAGAAGGGGATCTCCTGCCGGAGAATGAAGACCGCTGCTATGGCTGCGGCCGCGGAAGCAAGATAAAGGAGTGCCCGAAAGATTCTTCGGCTCGGGTGCCCGGGAGTCTCATTTTCGGAAGCGGTTTGTTCATTCAAGGGAGAAGAACTTTCTTCATCCAATGGAGCGGCTTGTGAGGATTCCGGAGAACCAGGATCCTCATCCAATGGGACGGTTTCGGTGCTCTCCTGCAAAATCTCCTCCTGTTCGAAGTACGCCGTCCAGGTAGTTGAACCCTCGAACACTTCTGATGTCATCTCGAAAGTGACACTTGTGCTATCCATCGCCGGAGCCTCAGAATCGGAACCGGAGAGCCGCTCCGCGCATGTTAAACCAAGGGCTGCAAGGATAAGCAGGAGACAGGCAATCAGGTTACGGCGTTTCGAAGACATATCCAATCCCCCAGACTACCTTCAGATATTCCGGCTTCTTCGGGTTCAGCTCAAGCTTCTCCCGGATCCGGCTGATATGCACCATAACGGTGTTCTCGACCGCGTAAGCATCCTTTTCCCATACCCGCTCATAAAGCTCCTCCGCGGAGTAGACCCGTCCCGGATTGGACATCATAACCCGCAGGATTCGGAATTCCGTAGCAGTCAGGCGAACGGCGCAGCCGCGGACCAGAAGCCGCTTTCCTGCAGTGTCAAGAATGATATCGCCGACCTGAATCTGATCCTCCGGTTTCGTCTCACGGATGGATCCCAGGACGTCATAGCGGCGCAGAAGCGCCTTCACCCTGGCCAGCAGCTCCTGCTGATAGAAGGGCTTCACAAGGTAATCGTCCGCGCCGGCCTCCAGTCCCAGCACCCGGTCAGAGCCCTCTGCCTTGGCCGAAAGAATCAGAATCGGTACGTTATTGCTCTGGCGAATCCGCATGGTCGCCATGATCCCGCTGCACTGCGGCATCATGACATCCATGATGATCAGGTGCGGGTGTCTGGACTGAACCAGATGACAGGCCGCTTCACCGTCATGGGCGGTCAGCACCTCATACCCCTCCCGGCGGAGAGCTGTCGCTATCATGTTGACAATGGAGAAATCATCGTCAACAACCAAAATCTGATATGTATTTGTCATAAATCTTATCCTTTCTTCGGCATGGAGCAGCAGGGCAGCGTTACCCCTTCCATGGTAAGGAGCCATCGCTTCCTGTCAATGCCGCCCGCATATCCCGTCAGGCTGCCCCTCGCCCCGATTACGCGGTGGCAGGGGATGATAAGCGAGATCGGGTTATGTCCCACCGCGCCGCCCACGGCCTGCGCCGACATCCTGGATAACCCCATCTGCCCGGCAAGCTGCCTGGCGATTGCCCCGTAAGTCATTGTATGCCCGAATGGAATGGTCAGCAAAATCTCCCACACCGCCCTGCGAAACGGCGTCGCATCCATAAGCAGGGGCGGTGTGAAATCAGGAGCGGTTCCGTTAAAGTAAAGATCAAGCCAGTGCAGCGACTGTCTGAAAACAGGCAGATCCCGTTCTTCGTATTCCTTCGGGAGCAGATCCCCGGAATATTTCTGCCCGTCAAACCACAGACCGGACAGCCTCGTGCCGTTGCTTGTAAGCGTTATGCCTCCCAAGGGGGAGGAGTAATGATAGAAATAGGTCATGCGGCTTCCCTCCCAATCCAATAGAGCATGCCGATATGAATGGCGAAGCAGGCAATCAGAAGAGCTGCCGAGAGAATCCGGCTGCCCGTCAGATCGCGAATCCTTCTCCAATAATATCCTATGAGCCATACTTTAGATGCAAAGAACAGAATGAAAAGTGGATTGCTCTGAAACATCATGGTCATGTTTGATAATGCGTAATCGATTATAATGTAATTGACAGACTCAATGCCAATCTCAAGACATTTCAATGCCGTTTTCTTCATCCTATTGCTCTCCCTTCCTGATACGGTCAATCATTTGCTGTACTTCGTCAAGCTCCTTGTCTGACAGACTCTGGTGTTTTGTAAATGCCGCCACAAAGGCAGGGAGGGATCCTTCGAACTTCTTCTCCACCAGCTCATCGATCTCATGCGCCTGTGCGTCATCCTTCGAGATCAGGGAGGTGACGGTACCGCCCTGGTTCTTCAGCACCCCGCGTTCGCCAAGGCGCTTTATGACCGTATAGGTAGTAGTCCGCTTCCAGCCAAGCTGCGTCTGGCACAGTTTTACAAGCTCCGAGGCCGTAACCGGCTCATACTCCCATAGAATCAGGCAAAAGCGATATTCACTTTCATGAATTTTCGGAATGTCCATATGCAAGGCCTCCTTGTCTAATTGGATAGACTTTCTGTGTATAGTCTATAGGATTTGAGATTAGAAGTCAACATAGTCCGTAAAATCCCTGACTTTCCAATATCCTTTTGTATCTGAGCCAACCCTTTGAAGAATCCCCTTTTCTTTCAGTGTTTTAATCCTTGAAGAAATGGTTTTTCGACTTGTTCCCAGTTTCTCTGCCAAATCGGTGTAGGTATAGGCAGGATCTTCAAGCAACAATACGAGAAGCTGCCGCTCTTTTTTAGTCACTCTCTCAGTCACCTTCTCAGTCACCCTCTCAGTCACCCTCTCAGTCACCCTGTCAAGTGAAGTGCGGACAACCCGATCCTTAGCAGCGGTAAATTGAATCATAATATCACCCGGGTGAATGGTATAAATTGGAAGAGGAGAGCCGTCTTCTCTGCAGGTCTGACAAATTTTTTCGATTCCGCGTCCCCAACTTTCAATGAAACCGGCGAGATAATAAACATTTGCTATAGATGGATTGTAGGGTTTCGAGGCATGTTTGGACATCAGATTATCAATCGTCCAATCCTCAGGTAATTTTCCGCCTTTCGTTCCTCTCTTGCTCCTAGTATTATATTAGGTTTATGAGATAATATCAAGGTTTAGATGGTACGTCAAAGGGATGATATCCTGCTTCTGAAATTTCTCACTCGCACGCCAATTGACAATTCCGTCTGAATATGCTATACTTTGCACCGGTAAAAATAATTGTCCTGCCGCTTTTGCAAGGCAAAGGGGGAGCGCCCTGGGCCTTCGGGAGTGTCCGTACCGGACGCACCGGGCAGCGGGATAGAGACTGCGATGGGAATCCGTGTTTCGGAGTGAGAGGAAGTAATGGAACTTCGACCGCCACGAACCGGGATCACTGTCGCTGTTTTTGTGTCTGTGGGCAGCTGCTTCGGTTCCGGATCGTGTAATAACACGAAAAGGAAGGTAATGTAGGATGAACACAACAAGAATGAACACAGTCAGAATGGTAATGCTGGCCATGATGGTGGCGATCGGCGTGGTGATTTCGCCGATTCTGCGGATCGAGGGAATGTGCCCGACGGCGCATTTGATTAACGTCGTCTGTTCGGTTCTGCTGGGACCCTGGTACTCCCTGCTGTGCGCGACTTTAATCGGCGTAATCCGGATGATCTTCATGGCCATCCCGCCGCTGGCTTTAACGGGCGCGGTATTCGGTGCGTTCCTGTCCGGCGTCTTATACCAGGTATCCGGCGGGAAGATTATTATGGCTGTGGTCGGCGAGGTGGTAGGAACCGGAATTATCGGATCCATTATCTCATATCCGGTTATGACATTTTTATGGGGGAAAGAGGGTCTGGCGCTCTTTTACTATACGCCGATGTTCGTGTCCGCGACAATTGTGGGCGGAATGACGGGATACATATTCCTGAAGGCGTTAAGCAAGGCCGGACTGCTCGCGAAATTTCAGATGAATCTTGGAGCTAAGGTATATGATAAGAAGCATGTCCGCGGTACGCAGACAAATTAAAGAGAGACAGCCGTTGATTCACTGCATCACGAATCCGATTTCCATCCATGACTGTGCAAACGCAATCCTGGCGGTGGGGGCAAGGCCGATTATGGCGGAGCACCCGCGGGAGGCGGCGCAGATTACGGCATCGGCACAGGCACTTGTCGTGAATCTTGGGAATATTACGGATGCAAGAATAGAATCGGCAGGAATATCGATGAGAACAGCGAGGGAAGAGGGAATTCCCTCGCTGCTTGATCTGGTGGGAGTCGCCTGTTCCGATCTCCGCTATACTCTGGCGCGGGATCTGATGAAAGACGCACCTCCTGCAATTCTGAAGGGGAATATCACGGAACTGCGAAGGATGGCGGATGAGGCGGGAGCGGCCGGAATCGAACATGAGAAGGGTGTTGGCATTGACGCAAGGCGGCAGGATGCGCTGTCTGACGCGAACCGTTCCGCTGTGATACGGTGCTTTTCGAGGCTCTCTAACAGAACCGGAAGCGTTATCCTTGCGACCGGGAAGCAGGATTTGATTGTATCCGGGGATCGGGCATATCTTGCGTCCAATGGCGTGGAGATGCTCTCCGGGATTACGGGAACCGGATGTATGGCGGGCGCGCTGTGCGGAGCGTATCTGCCGGGGGGAGATCCGCTGACGGCGGCAGTTCTGGGCGTGAGTGTCCTGAATCTTGCGGGCGAGCTGGCATGGGAGAAGGCGAAGGGGCCGGGGAGCTTCCAGGCAGGGCTGCTGGATGAGCTGTACGGACTGACAGAGGAGGTCCTGAAAGAGAAGCTTAAGGTAACAGAGGTTCCTGTGATGTGAGGAACGAGGATGTAGAAATATAGGATGTGAGAGGAATACTGGCATGAAGTTTGATATAACATTATATCTGGTGAAAGACAGTACCTGCTGCCCGACACAGGAAGCCTTCCTTGGGATCGTGGAGGAGGGACTGAAGGGCGGCATAACATTGGTGCAGCTTCGGGAGAAGAATATCGGGGGACGGGAATATCTGGAGAAGGCGCTCCGGATAAAGGAGCTTACGGATCGCTATCAGGTTCCGCTAATCATAGATGACAGAGTGGATGTTGCGCTTGCGTGCGGCGCGGCAGGGGTTCATGTCGGCGCGGAGGATCTTCCGGTCAGAGAGGCCAGGAAGCTGCTCGGTCCTGACAGAATCGTCGGAGCAACGGCCAAGACCGTGGAGGCGGCCAGGAAAGCGTATGAGGACGGTGCGGATTATCTTGGAGTCGGCGCGATCTACCCGACGACCACGAAGGTCAAGACGGTCCTGACCAGCGTATCCACTCTGGATGCCATCTGCCGCTCCGTGCCGATTCCGGCAATTGCGATCGGAGGGCTGAACCGGGACAATATGGATATCCTGCAGGGAACCCCGATTGCCGGAATCTCGGTAGTGTCCGCGATTATGAAGTCCTCCGATCCCTGTTCGGCGGCGGCAGCCCTGAAGGAGAAGGTCCTTGCCCTGCGGAAGGAGTGCGGCATTCATGGATGAGATTCGAATTCGTTCCGTATCTGCCGGGGACGCGGGAGAGCTTCTGGCAATCTATGCGCCGTATGTTACGGATACGGCCATTACATTTGAATATGAGGTTCCCACAGAGGAAGAGTTCTCCCGGAGAATCCGCAATACCTTGAACCGGTTTCCGTATCTTGCCGCGGTTTGCCGGGGAGAGACGCAGTCGGATGAGATTGTGGGCTATGCCTATGTGTCGCCGTTCAAGGAGCGCGCCGCCTATGACTGGGCGGTGGAAACCTCGATCTATGTGAAATCGGGGGAGCATGGGAAGGGAATCGGAACCCTGCTGTATGAGGTGCTGGAAGCGGTTATGAGGAAGCAGGGAATTCAGAATATGAATGCCTGTATTGCCTGGCCGAATCCGGAGAGCATCTCCTTCCATGAGAGGTTCGGTTACCGAACGGTTGCCCATTTCACGAAATGCGGCTATAAGCAGGGGCGCTGGTACGATATGATCTGGATGGAGAAGCTGCTTGGAGAGCATGGTGACGAACCTGCCCCGGTTATTCCATATACACAGGAGATGCTTTCACAGGTTCTGGAAGAAAGGAAGCAAAGCAGCGAAAGAAAGTAGAACAGACAAAAATCAAGAGACACGGCAGACTCGTGAATTCGAATCCTGCCCGTGTCTCTTTTGATTCAATCCGGCGTTATTACGCCTTAATCCGGAACAAAAAGGAAATTTCCTCTTCTTTGTAGACAAATAAGAGTAATATCGCAAGAACGATGACCGATCCTACAACATAGCAGTCCGCCACATTGAACTTAGGGAAGTTAATGGGGGTGAAATACAGGAAATCCACGACATAGCCGCGAACGATCCGGTCGATGAGATTGCCGCACGCGCCGGCTGTTAATACAATCAGGGAAACGCGTAAGAGGCAAAAGCGCCTTCCCGGAGGAATCTGGATGTATTTCCAGACCAGAATGCCAAGCAGCGCCAGCGTAAGAACGATCAGCGGAATCCTCATCCCCTGGAAGGAGCCGAACGCGGCTCCGTAGTTCTCAAGATATTCCAGCTCAAAGACCCCGGGGATCAGAACCAGATTCTCCTGACCCTTCAGATACCGTACTGCAAGCAGCTTGGTCAGCTGATCCAGGAGAGTCAGAGCCGCCGCGGCAGGAAGAAGGTATGCAAGGCTGATAAGCCGGTGTTGATTCTGTGTTGCCATAAGTGTCCTTTCTTTATTGTAGTGATGGACTTCCAGAAGCCGGTAAAGTTCTAGAAGTCGGTAGAGTTCTAGAAGTCGGTAGAGTTCTAGAAGTCGGTAGAGTTCTTATACACGATCTCTGACGTGATATATGTAACCTCCCTTGCGGGCGACGGATTGTCGATCCGGAACAGAAGCTGGTTCGACAGCCTCTTTCCGAGCAGCGAGGTCTCCACGTTAACCGTCGTCAGCATATCGGATACGTTCGTATATTCCAGACTTCCGTCATACCCGGTAATCGCGATATCACGGGGGATGGAAACTCCATGCTCATTCAGGTACAATTCTACAAAATGCGCGACATAGTCGCTGACGCAGATAAACACTTCGGGAAGTGCCTTCATGGAGCGAAGGAAGCTGCGAAGATCATCCTCATAGGTGTAAATGCCAAGATGATCGGTGAAGCAGAAATCGGGATTGATCGTAAGGTGATGATCCTCCATGGCGAGACGGAAGCCTTCAAATCGATCCGCATTTGTGCGCGCATAACAGATATCACCAATGAACCCGATCTTCGTTCTGCCTTTCTTAATGATGGAATCCGTGAGTCTGTGGATGGTATTCACACCCTCCAGCAAAAAGAGGTCGCCCCGGATCTCTTCAAGAGGCATATCCGTGATCGTGTCAAGAAACACCTTAGGAAGCGGAAGATCATTGATCATCCGGATCAGCTTCATATCGTACACATTCAGAATGATACAGCCTTGAACGGTTCCGTTCGTGAGGGAAGCCGGCAGCACATATCCGCTCGGACAGGAGGAGGGAACATATGTGTACAGCAAATCAATATTCTGCTTGGACATCTCTTTTGCAATTCTGTGTATAATATTCATCCAAAAGTGGGAAGACTCAGGCCGGGATACAATAACAGAAACAGTCTTTGAATTGCCGGGACGACTTTCAGCGGCATCCGGTATGGCCTTAGAATAGCCAAGTTCCACAGCCTTGCTGATAATCTGTGTGCGCAGGCTGTCGGATACGCCCTCCTGGTTATTGAACACCTTCCAGACCGTGATGCGTGAAACGCCCACAGCGTCGGCAATATCCTGCATTGTAACCTTTGCCATCATGAATCACCTGCTTTCTTTAAGATTTTTCCTCCTTTGCTATCAGTGTAGCATAGCAATTTCAAAAGTTCAACTTGAAATTATCTGTCAAGTTAAAAATGTTAAAATGAGTTAATCACACAAGAAGAAAGAGGCAAAATAAATATAGAATAAATGCACAAATTCCAGGATGCTTTTGCAAAATCTTAAATTATAATAAACAAGCCGGGGTTTATAAAAGTTAAAGCATATATTGACAAAAGTAAAATTATATAATAAAGTAAAAACATAGGCAACACCGGGATTTCCACCCGGAATATCAACTATAAGGAGGATAGTATGAGCAAGATTATAGGAAAGTCCCTGCCGAATATTCCGTGGCAGGAAAAGAAACCTGGAGAGAAAATGCCGGTCTGGCGGTATGATGAGAACCCGATTATCGGGAGACAGCTTCTGAAGCGTTCCAACAGTATCTTTAACAGCGCCGTTGTTCCGTTCGAGGATGGATATGCGGGCGTATTCCGCTGTGACAGCCGTTCTGTAAGCATGGATATTTTTGCGGGACGGAGTAAGGACGGGATTCACTGGGAGATTGACGAGGAGCCGATTCAGTTCGAAGGAGCGGATCCCGAGATCTTAAAGAGAGAATACCGCTATGATCCGAGAGTCTGCTTTATTGAGGATCGGTACTATATTACCTGGTGCAACGGCTATCACGGACCGACCATCGGGGTTGCTTATACATTTGATTTTAAGAAGTTTGTTCAGCTCGAGAACGCCTTCCTTCCGTACAACAGGAACGGAGTTCTGTTCCCGAGGAAAATTAACGGATATTATATGCTGATGAGCCGTCCGAGTGACACCGGACACACTCCGTTCGGAGATATCTACGTCAGCCAGAGCAAGGATATGGAGTTCTGGGGCAGGCACCGTTATATGATGGGACCGGTCAGAGGAGATTTCTCTGCATGGCAGTCCACGAAGATTGGTCCCGGCCCTGTGCCGATTGAGACGGATGAGGGATGGCTTCTGATCTATCACGGTGTTCTGACAACCTGCAACGGCTATGTCTACCGTATGGGCTGCGCGCTGCTCGATCTGGATGAGCCGTGGAAGGTAAAGTGCAGAACAAGGGATTATATTATGGCTCCCTACGAATACTATGAGTGTGTCGGTGATGTACCGAACGTAGTATTCCCGTGCGCGACGCTTGCGGATGCGGATACGGGCAGGATCGCGATCTACTATGGATGCGCGGATACCGTGACCGGTCTGGCGTTCACTACAGTAGATGAGCTGATGGCATATATGAAGGAGAATCCGATTGCGTAATTACCCGCAGCGGCAGGAAAGGAGATGTATGGATGGATTTTTTAGATAAGAGAATATCCGGTATTTGCGGAGAACTCAAGAGGCTTTCCGTGAAGAAGAGATTCCCGGTGACGGAATGGGTCTACAAGAAGGGAAATTATGTGTATCCGGACGATGCGGATCGGGGAGAAGGCGAATGGGAGCCTTTTGATACCCGGACCATGCACTGGTACGGACCGGATGAGCATTACTGGTTCCGGACCGATTATACGGTTCCCGAGGGACTTGACGGCAAGAGAATGTGGCTGAATGTGCGTTCTCAGATTGAGGAATGGGACGACGGCAAGAATCCCCAGTTCTTATTGTATGTGAATGGGGAGATCGTGCAGGGAATCGATATGAACCACAAGGATGTTCTGCTGTCGGAATGCGCGAAGGCAGGAGAGGTGCTTCGCCTGGATCTGCAGTCCTATACCGGTACGCTGCATTCAGAGTTCTGTCTGATCACCGAGATGCAGGAGGTGGATGCCGAGATTACGAAGCTGTTCTATGACCTGAGAGTGCCCAGAGCAGCCTTCTCAAGAATGGAGAAGGAGGACAAGAACCGCATCGATATCGAGAATGTCCTGAATAACGCGATTAACCTTCTGGATCTGCGCACCCCTTATTCGGAGGAGTTCTATGCTTCTGTGAGGGCGGCGGATGCGTATCTGGAGAAGGCGCTGTATACCGATATGGCAGGCTATAAGGATGTGATCGCGACCTGTATCGGGCATACGCATATCGATGTTGCCTGGTGGTGGACCGTGGAGCAGACAAGGGAGAAGGTCGGACGGAGCTTTGCGACGGTGCTCAAGCTGATGGACGAGTATCCGAATTACAAGTTCATGTCCAGCCAGCCTCAGCTCTACGCCTTCCTGAAGGAGCGTTATCCTGATCTGTATGAGAAGGTGAAGGCTCGCATTGCGGAAGGAAGATGGGAGCCGGAGGGCGGCATGTGGCTGGAAGCGGACTGCAACCTGACTTCGGGCGAGTCCCTTGTAAGGCAGTTCATGCACGGCAAGCGTTTCTTCAAGGAGGAGTTCGGCGTAGATAACCGCATCCTGTGGCTGCCGGATGTATTCGGATATTCGGGAGCGCTGCCGCAGATTATGAAGAAGAGCGGAATCGACTATTTCATGACAACGAAGCTGGCATGGAATCAGTTCAATAAGGTTCCTTATGATACGATGATGTGGAGGGGAATTGACGGTACCGAGATTCTCACTCATTTAATTACAACTCTGGGCGTGGGACAGCCTTCGACCGAGTTCTTCACGACCTACAACGGTATGCTGCATCCGGATGCGATTATGGGCGGATGGGAGAGATATCAGAATAAGGATATCAACAGGGACATCCTGATCTCCTACGGCTACGGCGACGGCGGCGGCGGTCCGACGAGGGATATGCTGGAGACCTCCATTCGTATGGAAAAGGGCGTGAAGGGCATCCCGATGGTACGCCAGGAGTTCGCGGGTACTTATTTCAGAGAGCTGGATGAGAGGGTACGCGGCAACAGGAGGCTTCCGGTATGGGAAGGCGAGTTCTATTTCGAATATCATAGAGGAACTTATACCTCCATGGCAAGGAATAAGCGTTCGAACCGCAAGTCCGAGCTGATGATGATGGATCTGGAGCTGCTGTCCGTCATGACAGACGGAGTGCTTCCGTATCCGGTCGAGCCGCTTGACAGAATGTGGAAGAAGATTCTGCTGAATCAGTTC
>CALWGS010000171.1 GCA_944380155.1 uncultured Lachnospiraceae bacterium | reverse complement strand
AATTCGCTGTCATGATCGTCCTCAATGATATAGCGATCCGGCTTTGCGGCCGCCCAGTCCAGCAGATCCATTCTCCGCTTGACGGACATAATAGTTCCGAGAGGGTATTGATGGCTTGGCGTAACATAGGCGATATCGGCGCCGGACGCGTCGAGCTTGTCGACCCGGAGTCCTTCCGAATCCAGGGGAAGGGCTGTTGTCCGGTATCCGAGGGCGGTTACAATCTGGCAGGCCTTCCGGTAGGAGGGGTTCTCAAATGCAATCAGACGCAGGCTTCTATCCTTACCTGCAAGGAGGTCGGACAGAAGCTGGAGCAGGTATCCGGTTCCAGCGCCGATCACAATCGAGTCTGCCGTACAGGATACTCCTCTTGAGGCGTGCAGGTACTTTGCGATCGCGGAGCGCAGGTCCGGGTCGCCCTGCCGGTCACCGGAGAGGAACAGCTCGTGATTACTTTCGCTTAAGACATTCCTGGACAGGCGCCGGAAGATTTCGTAGGGAAAGTTCGCAATATCAATGGCGAACGGGTTAAAGTCATATACTATGGTATTCCGGTCTGCGGGAAGGGGAACTGCGGCCGGTTTCTTTTCTTCGGGAAGGTGCATGAGACTTCCGATCCGGCAGACATAGTATCCGCTCTTTGGAACGGAGACAATATAGCCCTCGCTGACCAGCTGGGCATAGGCCAGATCGACCGTGTTCCTGCTGATTTGAAGATTCGCCGCCAGGCTTCGGGAGGACGGCAGCTTGTCCCGATAGGAAAGAGTTCCGCTTATGATTTCTTTTTTAATATAATCATATATCTGTTCGTAAAGAGGGGTTTTGGACTCCGCGTCCAGCGGTATTGTCAGCATGGTTCATCCTCCTGTTCTATGATTCATTCTACTTTATCCTGTTTTCTGAAAAAAGTCAATTCATGGGTGTCAGTACTTGAATCTTCTCCTGATAACAGGTATAATATCGGGGTAAGAACAGGCGGGGGCATAACAGAATGGTTAGAATAAGACAATTATCTAATGGTATCCGTGTTGTACTGGAACGGATGCCTTATTTTAAGACAGCGGCATTCGGTGTCTTTGTCCGGGTTGGTTCTGTCAATGAGACCCGGGAAAATAACGGAATTTCCCACGTGATCGAGCATATGCTGTTTCAGGGAACGAAGAAGCGGACCGCCAGGCAGCTGGCCGCCGACACCGCCGCAGTCGGGGATCATGTGAATGCATTTACCAGCAAGGAGTATACCGCATACTACGGAGTAACCTTAAGCGAATATCTTCCGCGTCTGATTGAATTGATTGGGGATATGCTGAATGATTCGCTGATCGAGGAGGATGCACTGAAAAAAGAAAAGGGCGTGATTCAGGAAGAGATCGATATGTATGATGATTCCCCGGAGGATCTGGTGCATGAGCTGCTGCAGAAGCAGGTATGGAAGAACCATCCGCTGGGCTTTTTGATATCCGGAGAAAAGGATGTCGTGCAGAGCGTGACACGGGATGAGATTCTTGCGTTCATGGAAGCGCACTATACAGCGGAGAACATGGTATTATCTGTGGCCGGTCATTTTGACGAGAATGAGGTATTCGAGCAGCTTAAGGAAGCATTTGAACCGGTAAAAAGAGGCGAGTCGCGCCGGCTTGCCGCAAGGAAGGCCCTAAAGAACGTCAGGCCGGACACTCCCTATCATCGGGAGTATCCGGGAACGGATAGAGACGGCACGCTTTGTGCGCCGCGCTATGTTCCGGGATTCTGCGCGAGCAGGAAGGATATCGAGCAGCTTCATATGAATCTTGCGTTCCCATCCATTCCTGCCTGGGCTCCGGAGAAATATACGCTGGCTGTCCTGAATTCCATCCTTGGAGGAAGCAATAATTCAAGGCTTTTTCAGGTTATCCGGGAGGAGCTCGGACTTGCCTATTCCGTATATTCATACGGCAGCTCATACGAGATGGCCGGGCTGTTTCAGATTGATGTTACACTGAACCCGTCCCAGGCCCGGATCGCATTTGATAAAATATTCGAGGAGATTGAGAAATTGAAGACTGCTTATGTGGATGAGAGTGAGTTGGGAATCCACATTTCACAGGTGCGCGCGGAGCTTGCAATGGGGCAGGAGAGCCCAAAGAGCCGTATGAACGCCAATGCCAGAGCGGTCTTGTTTCAGGGAAAGATCGAATCTCTTAAGCATGTATCGGATGCGGTTGCGGCGGTCAGGGCAGACAGTATTCTGGACTTTGCGGCGCGCTATTTGAAGCCTTCCTTCGCCTCCATGTGCCTGGTAGGTCCCATTGACGGGAAGGTGCAGGAGGAATGGGAGCAGAGATTGAGTGAGCTGCAAAACGGGAATCCGTGAGGAAGCGCCGCGGATTGCCGCTCCAAATCAGGCGCTGTGAAATGGAGGAACCTATGAGAAAGGCGGGAATTTTAATGCCCATCGCTTCCCTCCCATCCGATTACGGAATCGGGGAATTTGGGAGCGTCTGCTGTCAGTTTGCGGATTTCCTGAAGAAATGCGGGATCCATATCTGGCAGATTCTTCCCCTGAATCCGTTAGGCTACGGGAATTCTCCCTATCAGCCGTATTCTTCGTATGCAGGGGATGAGCTTTATATCAGCCTGGAGCGTCTCTATGAGTCAGGATTGCTGCGCAAAAAGCCGCAGCCCTTTGACGGAGATAGGGGACACGTTGATTATCAGGCGGTGAGGAAATATAAAGAGAATTATCTGAAGAAAGCATTCGGCAATTTTGTTCCGGATGCGGAGTATGAGGAATTCTGTTCGCAGGACTGGGTGTATCCGTACGCGGTTTTTATCACGTTTAAGAAACAGAATTCGCTTCTTTGTTGGAATGAATGGCCGGAGGAATACCGGAGCTGGATTCAGGATCGCGCGTTTGATGAGACGGTCTATGAAGAAGAGATCCGGTATGAGATGTTCCTGCAGTATACCTTCTTCCGGCAGTGGATGGAGGTAAAGCGTTATGTCAATGAGGCGGGAATACAGATTATGGGGGATATTCCGTTCTATGTCGGGATTGATTCGCTGGATGTCTGGGCGAACCAGGAGGATTTTCTGATTGGAGCCGACGGACAGCCCACATTCATCGCGGGAGTGCCGCCGGATTATTTCAGCGCCGACGGGCAGCGCTGGGGGAACCCGATTTACAACTGGGAGATGCTGGAGAAGAAGCATTTCTCTTTCTGGTTTGACCGGCTAAGCTATAACAGCAGATTGTTTGATATTTTGAGAATCGATCACTTCAGGGCCTTTGACACATACTGGAAGATACCGGCAAAGGAGAAGACAGCAAAGGTCGGAGAATGGGTCGAAGCCCCCGGATACCGGTTCTTCGATGAGCTGAGGGCCTCTTATCCGGATATGAATCTTGTGGTTGAGGATCTCGGGGAGATGAGGAATGAGGTCTATGAGCTGCGGGACCACTTCGGATTCGCGGGAATGAAGATTGTGCAGTTTGCTTTCGATCCG
>CALWGS010000170.1 GCA_944380155.1 uncultured Lachnospiraceae bacterium | reverse complement strand
GATCTTGGATATCAGTAAGGGCATCTGGTTCCACTCTCCACAGTGCGGCTCCTTTTTCACTGTAATCCTCTGCGCAGGAGGCTCCGATGGGATAGGGGCCTGTGCTATGATACTGGGCCGAACAGGTGATGCCATCGACTTGCCGCAGATAGGTTATGTGGCCGTCGTCTGGCTTTTCGGGGCCTTTTGTGAAGCCAAAGTATTCGGCCACGGCATCCAGATCAAAGCCTTCTTCGGTGTAGTAGGGTGTAAGATCCAACTGTGTCGTGAAATCTTCGATGGTCGCCGGGCCAGCAGGGATTGAGGGTGTATCGACAACATATTCTTCATCGCCGGGCAGGCTTGCGCTTTCGTCGGATGGAAGCTCTTCCACCTGATTTGTGCCGTTGTTGTGCTGCACAACTTCCTCCCCAGAATGATCTGGAACCGCATCTGAGTTTCCGCCGCAGGCGCTGAGAGAAGTGATTAAAATAAGCACAACAAGCAGCAAATTGAATAGCTTTTTCATTGGATCTTCCTCCTAACTTTGCAAGGATTGCAATTACGCCGCAGAATCGCCATCTGTATGCTCTGTATCATCCGGAGAAAACATTGGGATGCAGAAGGAGGTGCTGCCGAAGGAGAACTTCCTTTCCAGAAGCAGCGGGTTTCCGTTGGGATACTTGGGGTTGTATACGTTGGAAACCGCGATAGCGATAGGCACCTCTCCCCAGGTGTTTCTGACCATCTTGGCGTAGCAATAGACCTCGTTCAGATCCGTTTTGCCGCTGGTTCTGCCCAGCACCTTTCGCTCGTTTGACAGGTCGATAATGCCGCTCCAAACGCCCAGGGGATCCTGTATCTTGGTATACGTGCGGAGTGTGATGTACTCGCTCAGGGGATATTCCGCCGTGATATCAAATCCCTCCGTGAGATTTTCCATGTACATGGTTCCATAGGCGATCACGGAACGGTCATCCCGGAAGGCATCGTCAAACACATAGTCTCGGAAATCTTCAGCCGTCGGGGTGGCGCGGGTACCGCCCACGGCTTTCCAAGCCGCCTCCAGGGTTTCCAGGTCGTTGGCCCGGATCCACGGCCCGATCTTCAGCGTCTTTTTCAGTACATAGCCGTCTCGAGTGGTTTGGTCGAAGGTATAGCAAGCCAAAGGGTATTCAATGTCCAATACTGCGGTATCCGGCAGGAGGATATGGCCATCGTCCGTATATTCCTCCGTAAAGAATCCAAAATACCGGCTGGCGCGGTCATAGGAGTATGCGCCTGAATAGTACAGGCTTCCGTCCTCATCGGCAATCCACAGGCACTCTCCCTCCCCGGCCAGCGGAGACGTGATCTCTGCTCCATAGGAGAGGGTGAGCTCTGTCCCATCGTCCAGATACAGCACCATGCTGTCCTCCGTCTCCACATGGCAGCGGAGAATGAGCGGATCGTGGGCGTCGTCCGGGAAACGGAGCTCCAGGGTCCAATCGCCCACAAGGTCTTCCGCCTCATCTTCTGATTCGAGGCCCGCTTCGTCAAAATTGGCCGTACTGCCCGCGCTTCCTGTTTCGGAGGGCGGCACGCCGTTATTGGAAGATGAGTTACAGGCTGATAAACTGAGTGCCAAAACGCAGAAAAGAAATAGAGCGGTTATTTTTTTCATTTCGTTCTCCTCTTATTTTTGGGCGGTACATCACTTCACAGGAGCCGAGTTTAGCATCGGTATGATATCCAGAAGCAGAGATGTGACCTCCGGAGTAAAATGCCATTGAAGTGTATCCGGGTCAAAGGAACAGCCACTGCCACCATCCTTAATGGTCCAAAACAGTTCTTGACTAGTGGTGTTGTTCACGCCAGTAATATCGCAATAAGAGAGCTCTGTCTCATCGGCGGTATCTGTATAGAAATGTATCATCCCTACCTGGATATCTTGGGATCCGTCAGAGTAAGTGTCGGCCACATAGCCGTGATCCAGAGAAAGAAACCACAAATTCCAAACATTTGAGTAGGAAATCCCAATGAAAATATGGTTTTCTTCCGCAGCTTTTGCAATTTCATCAGGTACAAGATCTGCGAAAGGTGCCGTCGGGTTCTCATAGAATTTTTTTGCTACAAATGTCAGCATTTCCATCAGCCCATCTGTATAGGATACATCGTATCCCACATCGTTATAGTGCTTTACTCGGTCAGAAAAATCTAACGGTTTCGTAGTGATTGAAAGATAGTCCTTTATATTTCCCTCGGAAAGAGGAACATCATAGTGAAAATCATAATAGCTGAGATAGATTGTTGTAGCGTCAGAAACGAGTTTCCCAACTAAGCGTTCCCACATTTGAATTTCCATATCATCTCTAAGATCCACAAAGGTAAAGCCATACTGCTGAAAATCGTCCAGATGATTGCAGCTTTCCACCTCCGAAACGCTGCTTTCCTGTGTTTTTGTATCGGGAGCAGTCTCAATAGGCAGCACATCGCTTGTCCCGTTTGTCTCTGAGTCAGAATAATCAGGGCTATTCTCGCTGCCGCAGGCAGTCAGGGACAGCATCAAGGCTGCAAGCATAAATAGTGACAGTAATCTTTTCATCAGTTATGTACCCTCCGTTCTGCTTTCCAGTGTGTTTCACCTCATAGACGCCCACTTTCAAAAGCCGGTTTAATGATTTTCAGATTTTTTGAGAAGAAATTTTAGCCCCCATAAATCCTGCTGCTTGGAATGTTACATTTTCCGTCCTCCGTTGTATTCCTGTCGGTTTCTCTATTCAGTTTACCTGCTTTTTCAACAAAAATCCGAAAGGGCCATTGAAAGAATATGCAAAATCATGTGGAATCGGCTTGA
>CALWGS010000169.1 GCA_944380155.1 uncultured Lachnospiraceae bacterium | reverse complement strand
GTCTCTACGGGGGTTCCGGAATATGAGCTGACGCTTGAGATTTCCCTGAAGCTGAAGGAGGAATTCCTTGCAAGGGGCTATGAGGTCGTTATGATACGAGAGACGAATGATGTGAATCTCAGTAATCGGGAGCGGGCCGAGATTGCAAATGAAGCCGGGGCGGATGTCTTCTTAAGAATTCACGCGGACGGATCGGAGAATCAGTCTGCTAACGGTGCCAGTGCCCTGTATCCGTCCGCGGACAATCCGTATGTTGCGTATCTGAGCGAGGATTCGAAGCTGCTCTCCGAAGAGGTCGTGAATCATCTGTGCGAGGAAACGGGAGCCAGGAACCGGGGAGCCGTTGTCCGGGATGATATGAGCGGCATCAACTGGTGTGAGGTGCCGGTCACGATTGTTGAGATGGGATTCATGACGAATCCGGAGGAAGATGAGAAAATGCAGACAGACGAATATCAGGCTCTGATTGTGAAGGGAATCTGCGATGGAGTAGAGGCATACCTGGACGCAAGATAGAATCTGATGGAGAAACGGGAAGCGCGAAACGGCGCGGAAATGGGGCGGCGATGAGAAATATTAAACTGGAAATTGAATACGACGGAGGCCGTTACGACGGCTGGCAGAAATCTGCGGGGAAGCAGCAGGGAGTCTCTGTGCAGGAGAAGTTAGAGGATGTTCTGCGTAAGATGACGCAGGAGGAGATTGAACTGATCGGTGCGGCCAGAACGGAGGCGGGCGTGCATGCCTATGCGCAGATTGCGAATTTCCGGAGCGAGACACCGATGAAGCTGCATGAGATACAGCATTATATGAACCGGTATCTTCCGAGAGACATTGCGGTGACCGGAGTATGGGAGGCGCCGGAGCGGTTCCATGCGGCGTTTCATGTTAAGGCGTTCCGCTATGAATACCGGATCGGGGTGGGCGAGGTGCCGTCCGTATTTGAGCGGAGGTACAGCTATTACTGCTTTGACCGGTTAGACATCAAAAAAATGCGGGAGGCAGCGGCATTCTGTATCGGAAAGCACGATTTCAGAGCATTTTCCGACAACCGGAGAATGAAGAAATCAACGGAGCGGGAAATCTTTGAAATTGATATTTACGGGGATGCCGCGGAGGTGCTGATCTCGGTTAAGGGAGATGATTTCTGGCCGAATATGGTCCGGATTCTTGTGGGAACTCTGATGGATGTCGGAAGGGGAACGATAGAGCCGCCCAGGATGCAGGAAATTATCCGCAGCAGGGATCGTTCCCTGGCGGGAGAAACGGCGGAGGCAAGGGGATTATTCCTTCGGGAATGCTGTTATGAGGATTGAAGGCGCAGATTAGACTAGAATGAAAAAGAAAGGCGGCGGGATACATTGCGTGTTCTGGTAAAAAACGGATACCTGCTGGATCCGGGAAGCGAGCGGGAGGGCAGATTTGATCTGCTGATTCAGGATGGAGTGATTGCGAAGGCTGCTCCGTCTCTGGAGTCTGAAGAGGCCGATGAGGTGATTGATGCGGACGGGAACTGGGTGATGCCGGGATTCATTGATTTGCATGTGCATTTCAGGGAACCGGGATATGAATATAAGGAGACCATTGCAACCGGAGCTGCGGCGGCTGCGGCGGGAGGCTATACGACCGTGTGCCCGATGCCGAATACGAATCCCGTTATTGATTCAGCCATGATGGTAGAGTACCTGAAGCTGAAGGCAGAGAAGGTGTCGGCGGTTCATGTGATTCCTGTCGGCGCAGTGACGAAGGGGCAGATGGGAAAGGAGCTTGCGGATATTGCAGAAATGGCAGAAGCGGGCGCTCTGGCGCTGAGCGAGGACGGCAAGTCCGTGATGGATTCCGGATTGTACCGCGAGGGAATGAAAGCGGCGAAGCAGGCCGGACTGACGGTGCTCGCCCATTGTGAGGATCGGGCGCTTGCGGCGGGAGGCGTGATGAATGCGGGACCTGCGGCAGAGCGTCTGGGACTTCCCGGGATCTCAAATGCCACGGAGGACGTAATTGCGGTACGGGATATTATGCTTGCGAAGGAGACAGGGGTCCGGCTTCACCTGTGCCACTGTTCCACGAGGGACAGCGTGACGTATGTCCGTCTTGCAAAGGAGGCGGGACTTGCGGTGAGCGGCGAGGTCTGCCCGCATCATTTTGCAATGTGTGACGAGGATATCACGGAGGATGACGGGAACTTCAAGATGAATCCGCCCCTGCGCGAGAGAGAGGATATGGAGGCTCTTCGAGAGGGATTAAGGGACGGAGTCATGGACGTGATTGCTACGGATCACGCTCCGCACGGAGAAGCAGAAAAGAATCAGTCCATGGCGAAGGCTCCGTTCGGAATTGTAGGGCTGGAGACCGCATTTTCATTGGGAGTGACGGTTCTGGTGAAGGGAGGGTACCTGACTCCGATGCAGCTGGTCGAGAAGATGAGCCGCAACCCCGGAAGGATTCTCGGAATTCATGCCGGATGCCTTGCTCCCGGATATCCCGCAGATCTTGTGATCGCGGATCCGGACAGGGAGTATGTGATTGATCCGGCGGATTTCTATTCTAAGGGGAAGAATACTCCCTTCGCGGGCCGGAAGGTGTCCGGCAAGGTGCTTCGTACCCTCGTGGGAGGAAGAACCGTATACTGCGCGCAGGAGTGAACCGGGCGGGACAGAGAGCGTTGTAACCGGCTGACGAAAGCCGGAATCAAAGGGGATGCGCCGGACGGCGCAGGATTGGAGGAGCAAATGATACAACAGTTAATAGATAAGATTACAAAATTGAATGCACCCATTGTTGTCGGACTGGATCCGATGCTGAACTATGTTCCGGAGCATGTGAAGGAAGCGGCGTATGAGGAATACGGGGCGACGCTTGAGGGAGCGGCAGAGGCGATCTGGCAGTTCAATAAGGCGATCGTTGATCAGGTCTACGACCTGATTCCGGCGGTCAAGCCGCAGATCGCCATGTATGAGCAGTTCGGAATCCCGGGAATGATTGCGTTTAAGAAGACCGTGGATTACTGCAAGGAGAAGGGACTGATCGTAATCGGAGATATCAAGAGGGGCGATATCGGCTCCACCTCGGCTGCCTATGCGGCGGGACATCTTGGCAGGGTACAGGTTGGAATCAATACCTTCCAGGGATTTGGCGAGGACTTTGCCACCGTGAATCCATATCTCGGATCGGATGGAGTGAAGCCGTTCATCGATGTATGCAAAACGGAGGATAAGGGACTGTTCATTCTGGTGAAGACCTCCAACCCGTCAAGCGGCGAGTTCCAGGATCAGCTGGTTGACCAAACGCCGCTCTATGAGCTGGTCGGCCGCAGGGTCGCGCAGTGGGCGGAGGACTGCATGGACGGCACATACAGCAATATCGGCGCGGTTGTCGGCGCGACTTATCCGGAGATGGGCCGGGTATTGAGGAAGATTATGCCGAAGTCCTATATTCTCGTGCCCGGCTACGGAGCTCAGGGCGGCAAGGCCGAGGATCTGATTCCGTACTTTAACGAGGACGGACTCGGCGCCATTGTGAATTCGTCGCGCGGCATCATTGCGGCTTATAAGCAGGAGAAGTATGCGGGATTCGGAGCCGGACACTTCGGGGAGGCTTCGAGGCAGGCTGTCATTGACATGAAAGAAGACATTATGTCGGCTCTTGTGCGCGGGAATGTCGTTTCCGCCGCAGACAGATAACAAATAGAAGCACCAGCAGGCATATGGGAACGAAGACATTCTTGTAACGGGTATATAAAGCCGCCGCTTTCGTCCAGTTCTGGCGCAGCAGATAGCCGAGTCCAATCAGGATGGTATTCCATGCGGTAATACCAATTGCGGACGCGCCGAAGAAGACGGGGGCTTTCTGCCCTGCAGCTCCGGCAATGAAGGCTATGTAGGTGCGGCAGATCGGGATCAGTCTGCCGAAGCAGACGGCAAATGCACCATAAGATTCAAATTTCTCCTTCGAACTGCGGATTCCATGCTCTGTCCCGGGAAATTTCTTCACTAATTTCCCCAACAGGGCATTTCCGCCGATCCGGCCTGCCAGGTAACAGATTCCGGTTCCGAGCAGGCCGGCTGCCACGCTTACGGGAAGCAGGAGGAAGAACGAAAGCTCCCTGGCGGAAGCGGCCGCTCCGCAGAACGGCAGGACGATTTCACTTGAGATCGGGAAGCAGGCGTATTCCAGAAGAATGACAAGAAACATGGCGGCGAGCCCGAAACGGCTTAATAATTGCAGAAGAGTGTTCATGTTGGTATCCTTGTCGGGATGGTTGTTACAATATATGCCGCAGAGAGGGGCAGGGTGAACGAATACGGCGATCTGCGGGAAGACAGGGGGAAGATGCGGATTCCGATGTCGGGGGAAAGCTGCGATCTTACGGCCGGAATCTGCCGGCGGAAGCGGAAATCAGAGTGAGGAGGAGCCTGCAAAAGGAGAGAAAAGATGTATAATGATTTATTTACGATAGGATCCTTTACGGTTCACGGCTATGGGCTGATGATTGCAATTGGGATTATCGCGGCGCTGCTTGTTTCGGTGAGAAGGAGCCGCAGGCTCGGCCTGGATGAGGACGCGGTTTTAAATATCGCGATCTTAGCCGTGCCGGGCGGTTTTATCGGAGCCAAGCTGCTGTATCTGATTGTGGAGCTTCCGGCCGTGATTGCCGGAACGATTTCCTGGCGCGCAATCTGGGAGGGATTTGTCGTCTACGGCGGCATTATCGGCGGTATCGCAGCAGGATTGATTTATTGCAGAGTTAAGAAACTGAATTCCTTAAAGTATT